>CALGOL010000129.1 GCA_937960755.1 uncultured Azospirillum sp. | reverse complement strand
AGCACGCTGGCGTCACCCGACGCGCCGTCTTCGTCGGGGCGGGAAAACGCCGGGGCCCACCACGCCGACGCCGACGCCAAGCGCTTGCCGCCCAAGGTCAGCACGGCGCGGCCCGCCGCTTCGCGATAAACCGGCTCGTCGCGGTACTGCCGCAGCCGGTCGGGGTCGAGCCGGCCGAGGTTCTGGTTGACCGGCTGCAACAGCATATGCGCCTTGAAGCGGGCTTCGCCGTGGCGTTTGCGCAGTTGGCGGATATGCTCGACGGTGAAGCGCTCCGGCCACGCCGGGCGCTGCTTGTCGTCCCACACCGGCAAAACGAAACGGTCGAAACCGTCGAGGAAAGGCCGGGTCTCGCCGCTCTCAACCCGCGCTTCCGCGGCGTAGAGCGAATAATAGCTGTGCGGCGTGCCGACATAGAGCTGCAAGCCGCCCGGAACCAGCACGAAATCAATCTCCGACAGGGCTTCGCGCAGGTCGGCGCGCTTAACCGCGCTGTCGCAGGTGGCGGGAACCTCGACGTCGTCGCAGATCACCACGTCGGCGCGGCTGCCGGTGAAATTCGCCCCCACCGAGCGCGCCAGCATCGACGGGTCGCGCAGCTCCAGCCGGCGGGTCACGGTGAATTCGTCCGCCCCCCATTGGGCGGCCTTGGCCGGTTTCAGCCCTTGGGTGTCGGGGTGGCGCTCAATAATGCGCTGAACGTTGCGCACCATCTTGCGCGCCAGCCGCAAATCGGCGGCGATCACCATCAGCCGGCGGTTGGGGTCGGCGCACAGCAGCCAGGCGGCGAACAGCCCGACCACGGTGGATTTGCCGGCGCCGCGGAAGGCCATCAACAGCAGCCGATGGCGCTCCGCGGCGGCGTTGGACGCCAGCCAATCGGCGATGTCGCCATGATGCTTGGGCGTTTTCAGCTCCAAGCTGGCGTTCCAGGCGTGGACGAATTGCTGAAAAGACGGCGGCGGCGGGGCGTCTTCCACCTCGCTCATGGATTGCGCCCCAGGATATGCCAGCCGGCGCCGTTGGACATCACCGTCACGGCGTGACCGAAGCCGGAGAGCGGGATTGCTTCGTTATCCGGGCCGCCGCCGCCCGCCTTGGTGACGGTGACGACGTTGGCCGACTGGTCGGCTTTCTTGATGGTGGCGGCGCGGCCGACGGCGTGCGGGGCGGACGGGTCGGGCAAGCGCACCTCCACCGCGCCCGACCACGCGCTCACCAGATAAAGCGACTGGTCGAGGGCGGGCTCAAACAGCCCTGGCGCTTCATGATAGGCGGCGTCGCCGGGGGCGCGGCTGCCGGCGACGATCCACCACGCCGCGCCGTTGGAAACCAGCGTGGCGTAATCGAAGCGGTTGGCGAGGCGCAGCGTCCGCCCGTCCGGGCCGGGTCCGTCGATCTCGACGACGGTCAACAGATTGGCCGAAGCGTCGGTCCGCTTGATGGTGACGGCGTGGCCGTTGGCCGAACCGGCGGGGGGCAGGCGCGCCGTGGTCGCGCCGCCGTACGCGCTTATCAGATAAACCGAACTGGAAAGGTCGAGGTCCAGCGTTCCGCCGCTGGCGGGTTCGACGTATTCGGTGTCGTAGCGCAGCGCCTCCACCACCAATTCCTTGATGCGGGTGCGGTCGAGGCGGTTCTTTTCCGGGTAGCCGGCGTTGACCGCGGTGTAGGCGCCTCCGGACAGATCGTAAATCGCCGGGCCGGCGGAAGCGGAAAACAGATTGACGATGGCGGTCTCCACTGAACCGGCGTCAAGCTGGATGTTGGGAACGCCGCCCAGGGACTCGGCGTAGAAATTGACGAACAGGTTCTTGTCGGCCAGCGCGCCCACCCGGGCGCAAGCGGCGGCGTTGGGGTGCAGGTTGGCCTCGCAATCGATGAAGGCGTTGTTGTAGCGGCCGTATTCGACATAAAAGCCGCTGCCGGTCATCGGCGCCGACAGGGAATAAACCCGCGTCATGTGGAAGCGGTTGGCGTTGGGGGTGTCGCCCGCCCCCGACCGGGTCAGCCAGACGCCATGAACCGCCGGCCGCGCCACCAGCACGCGCGCGATGTTGTTCCAATAGCAAGGGCGCTCGGTCGAGGTGTAGCCGTCGAGCACCAGACCGTAGGTCGGCTCCCAGATCGTCAGGTCGGTCAGGGCGTTTTGCACGCAAGGGCCGTCGCGGCCCATCAGCCGCACGCCCGCCAGCCCCTTTTCCAGCCTGAGATCCCGCACCGTGGCGTAGCCGTCCGGCAGGTGGATGAGGTCAAAGGCGTTGGAGGCGCCGCGGATGATGGAGGACTGCCCGGCGCCGAACAGCGTCTGGCCGTAGCCCACCGTCAAGGTATGGGCGATGCGGTATGTTCCGGGGGGAACGTACACTGCGCGGGCGTTGCTCAGCGCCGCTTGCAGGGCGGTGGAATCGTCGCTGACGCCGTCGCCCTTGGCGCCGAAATCCTTCACCGACACCACGTCGCCCAGCTTGTCGCGGATGGCGCGGCTGGTCCCGGCGGCGGGCGCATAAGTGGAAAGCGCCTCTTCGTCCACCGGGTCGCGCGGGGCGGGGGCGCCGTTTCCGTCAAACGCCAGCAGCTTGCCGGCCCGCGCCGCGCGCAACGGCAGGGTGGCGGAGGCCGGCAGGTCTTCGTCAGCGTAGCGCAGCATCAAGGCTTGATCGGCGGCGGTTTGTTGCAGGCCGGCGGTCAGCACGTCGAATTCGCGGTTAAGGGCGCGCGCCGACAGCGGCCCGCTTTCGGAAAAGTCGGTGACGCGCTCAATAGG
>CALGOL010000128.1 GCA_937960755.1 uncultured Azospirillum sp. | reverse complement strand
GCAGCGCCTTGAGGATTTCGTCGTTCAACTTGACCGCCTTGACGCCTTCTTTTTCAAACTTCTTGATGGCGTCGAACTGCAAGGCTTCCGCCTTGGCCAGCGCGATGGTGACGCCGGCGGTGCAGGCGGTTTCAATCTGCGCTTGGGCGGCGGGGGCGAGATCGTCCCACGCCGCTTTCTTCACATAGAGGTATTGCGCGGTGTAGGGCTGGTGCCAGCCGGGGAAATAATTGTACTTGGCGACCTTGTAGAAGCCGAGCTTTTCGTCCACCACCGGCAGAGAAAATTCGGTGGCGTCCAGCACGCCCTTTTCCAGCGCCTGGAACAATTCGCCGCCCGGCAGCACGGTGACCGAGGCGCCCAGCTTTTGCAGCACCTTGCCGCCCAGGCCGGCGGCGCGGATCTTCAAGCCCTTCAACTGGTCGAGCGAGGTCAGCTCAAAGCGGAACCAGCCGGCGGCTTCCGGGCTGATGATGCCGCAGAAGATCGGCTTAATGTTGTGCGGCGCGTAGGTTTCCTCCAGCAGCGCCTTGCCGCCGCCGTAATACATCCACGCCATGAATTCCCACGGCTCCAGACCGAACGGCACGGCGCCGAACAGCACCGACGAGGCCACCTTGCCTTGTTCGTAGCCCATCCACGAATAGCCGGCGTCGACCTTGCCCTGGCTGACGGCGTCGAAGATTTCGACGCCCGGCACCAGCTTGCCCGGCTCGAAAATCTGGAACTTGATCTTGCCGTCGCTGGTCTTTTCCAAGGTTTCGGCCACCCACGGCAGGGTGTCGCCAAGCGCCGGGAGGTTGGTGCCGAAAGCGATCGGCACGCTCCAGCGCACGCGGTCGCTCTTGGCCTCGGCCGGGGCGGCGATCCCCGCCGCCACCGTCAGCGCCGCGAAAGACGACGCGGCCGCGCCGACAAGACCTTTAGCCGTAAGCTTTTTCAACATTGGTTAAATCCTCCCAAGAGGCTCTCCGTGCGCACACGGAATGATTGAACATAAGCGTTCAAGCGCACAAGTTATGGAGGAGTAGGCAAAGATCTTACGTTCGCCGGCTGCAAGGCTCGGCGTCGATCAATTGCTGCGGTGGACGACGCGACAGGGCGCGTACGGCCGGGCGTTCCTCAATCACGGTCCCGTTGATCGGGACTCTGCTATGCGCTTACCAATTGCTGAATGACGGATAATTTTTTTGACCATCAATGTCAACTGGGAAAATGAACTTCGTCGTCCGCCTTTTCCCCGTCTGGACAATTGCCGCGGGAGCGCCGTAATATCAGCCGCCATGAATAAGAATGCGCCGAACGCCCAT
>CALGOL010000127.1 GCA_937960755.1 uncultured Azospirillum sp. | reverse complement strand
GCTCGATGGAAGCGGGACGCCGGACGGTGACGGCGATGCGGTCGAGATCGCCGACTTCCGCCACGCCGGCCGCCGCCAGCGTCTCCAGGATCATGGGGGCCAGCGCCTCCGCCTGGCCGCGGCTCATGGTTAAGCGGCGGCTGGCGACGACGGCGCCGTCGATCCACACCGCGGCGGAACAGGCGGTGGTGGCGGTGTCGAGACCCAGCACTTTCATCGTCGTCCCTTGACTTCCCTGTCTTTGCGCCGACCTTTGGTGGCCGCCGCTTATCGTCAACCATCCCGGAGCGCGCCGCGCATGCTGGTCTCCATAAGCCCGCCGGCCTTCGACGTCACCATAGATTTGAAGTACGCGACGGCCGACAATATCGTCGGGCGGCCGATTTACCGCAACGCCGCCTTATTGCTGGAGCCCGCCGCCGCCGCCGCGCTGGGCCGGGCGGTGGTTCTGGCGCGCGGAATCGGCTGCCGGCTGGTGGTGTACGACGGCTTTCGCCCGGTCGAGGCGCAATGGGCGCTGTGGCGGATTCTGCCCGATCCCGATTACGTCGCCGACCCGCGCGTCGGCTCCAACCACACCCGCGGCGTGGCGGTGGATTTGACATTGGCCGACAGCGAGAGCGGGGCTGTTCTCGACATGGGGTCCGGCTTTGACGAAATGGTTCCGCGCTCGCACCACGGCCGCACCGACATTCCGCCGCAAGCGCAGCGCAACCGCGCGCTTCTGCTGGGCGTCATGACCGCGGCGGGGTGGGAGCGCATCCCCACCGAATGGTGGCATTATCAATTGCCCGGCGCCGCCGCTTATCCCTTGCTGTGGGACAGCGCCGCGGGCGGCGTGCTGATGGGGGCGTAAAGGCGGCGCGTTAGCCCGCCGCCGGCCCCAGCCACGCCAAGAGGCCCGCCAGCACCGGCAAAGACAGGATGGTGGAGACCAGAATCGCCGCCGAAACCTTTTCGGTATGGGTGTTGTAGGTTTGGGCGACGACGAAGGTCAGGCCGCCGGTGGGCAGGGCGGCCAGCACCACCGCCGACACCGTCCAGAACGGGTCGAGCGGGAACAGCCACAAGATGGCGGCGTAGGTCAGGGCGGGCTGAACCAGCAGCTTCAGCCCGACGATCCAGCCGATTTCGCCGAACTGGCTCGGCAGCGGACGGGACGCCAGAAACAGGCCGATGGCGAACAAGGCGCACGGCCCCGCCGCCGCCCCCAGTAATTCGCAATAAATCACCACCGGGCGGGGAATCGCCGCCGCCCCCAGCGTCGCCGACCAAACGACGCCCAACACGGACGACACGATCAATGGATTGCGGCATAGGGCGAGCAGCGCATCGGCCACGGCCCGCGTCGGCGCGACGCCTTGCTTGCCAGCCAACTCCAGCCACACCACGGCGACGCCCACCATCACCGCGCCCATCACCACGGTGGCGAGGATCGCCGGGGCCAGCCGGTCGGGGCCGAAGGCGGCGAGAAACAGCGGAATGCCCATGTAGCCGGTGTTGGAGAACGACGCGGTCAGCCCTTGCATGCAGGCGACGGCTGAGGTCGAGCCGTGCAGCAACCGGCCGATCAGCGCGCCCAGGAAGTAGATCGCCAGCATGACGCCGAGAAAGGCGGCGAGGAACGGCCAGTTGAAGATTTCCGCCAGGGGCGCGCGGGCGGTGCCAAGAAACAGCAAGGCGGGCAGGGCGACCCAATAAACGAAGCGGTTGAGCGCTTCGGACGACGCCGGCCCTAATATCCCGCCGCGCCCGGCGCCGTAGCCGGTCATCATGATGGCGAAAACGGGAAGGACGACGTTGAAAACGGCGGACATGGGGGCGCCTGACGATTGGGAAAACGAACGTCCCTTATCGCCGCAAAGCCGCCGCCCGCGTCAACGCCGGCATGTTGGACGCAGCCATGCGGCGGGCGGCGGGAACGCCGCGAGCCAAGTCGCCCGGCGATTTCCCGTCAAAGATCGTCCGCGGCGGGCAATAAGCGATTTTGTTAACGCCTTTCCGTCGTTAATATCGCATTTTCAAGAAAGGCCGCCAATCGCACGATTGGCGATGTTTGGGCTGCTGGGGGTCTGGAGTTGTCATTGCGTCGACAGGCGGCGTCGCCAAGTTTGACAGGCGCCTTGGAAGAGGCCGAACTGTGCAGCGGATTGCCGGACTATTACGCCCTGCCGTCGCGCATCGTCATGGGCGTGGTGTTCCGCAGCTACCTCGATTCGATGGTGCTGACGCCGTTCGAAATCGCCCATAATCACAAGCTGCTGCGCGGTTTGTTGGAGCAAACCACGCTGGTGGAGAACGCGATGATCCGCGTCTCCACGGTGCAAGCCAGACTGCCCGGCCAAGAGGCCAAGGCGCGCAAAGCGGCGCTGCAAAACGCCGCCAACGAGATGGCCAGCCGGGCGTGGTCGGCGCAAAGCGCCTTCAACGCCGCGCCCAAGGGCCGCAGCGTGGTGGATTGGCTGCTGGATCAGCCCGACGGCCACAGCCCGACCGGCGACGGCCATTTTGATCTGTGCGTCGCGCTCGCCGCCGATCTGGCCGAGCATCGCACCTGGGCCGCCAAGATCGACCGCATCATCGACCTGCTGCGTTCCGACCGCGCCGAAGGACGGCTGCTGCCGATTCTCGATTCGGCGCTGGCCGATGTTTTAGGGTCGGGCGCGGCGTTGCAGGAAATTCTCAATACCCCCGCCGCGACGCAAGGCGAGTTGCTGGTCGGCCAGTGCCGTTTGGTGCTGGGAACCACCGCGTCGGTCGGCATGACCGGCCCCAGTCGCGAAGCGGTGCTGAACGGCGTGTTCCGCCAGGGTCGGGTTCCTTACGCGCGGGCGGCGGTGATCGACCGGGTGCGGCGCCAATTGCGCAGCCCGGCGCCGCTGGGGCGCGGCACGTCGGCGCAGGAAGCGGATTACTTGCGCGACGCCATGGCGTTTTTGCTGGCCCCGACCGGCGTGGTGGGCGGCGCCGGCATGGCGGAAGCGGTCACCTTGCGCTATTCCCGCCGGTTGGAGCAGGGCGGCGCCTCGGCCTTCCGCCGCTCGCTGATCGGCGTATGCGAGATGCAGGCGGATTTGTTCTCCCGCGTCAATTATCTGGCGGCGGTGAGCCGTTGCGCCGCCGCTGAACGCCATCAGGCGGAAATCATTGACGCGCTGGAAGCGGCGCTGGGCAATGAATTGCTGATCGAGTCGGCGGTGTTGCAGGGCGCCGACGTTTCGGCGCTGAGAGGCGCCATCGACGCCATGCGCAACGCCATTCGCGCCGCGGCGTTGCCGGAGGAGACCAAGGCCAAGTTGTGTGGTCGCGCCGAACACGCGGTCGACGTATACGTTCAGCATGGCCGGATGATCCAGCGGCTGAAGCAGTTGGAGCCGCATTTGCGCCGCCGCGCCATCCGCATGGCCGAGTTGGCGTGCTCGGGCTTGGTGCGGGAAAACGGCGGCATGCCGATCCTGCGCCAAAGCATTATGGAAATCGTGCGTCAGCCGGAATTCCAGAACGACGTCAAAGGGCCGCAGAACTCCGAACTCGCGCAGATCGAGGTGCGGCGGCTTTATGATTTGCTGGATTTGTTGATGCAGAACGGGCAGGCGACGTCGGCTTTGCCGCGCCCCAGCGCGCCGCCGGCGCCGATCGTCGTGCA
>CALGOL010000126.1 GCA_937960755.1 uncultured Azospirillum sp. | reverse complement strand
CGCTGCTGCCGCGGGCGCCGCTGGCGGCGCTGACGTTCTTGGTCCCGATGGTGATCGGCTTGCTGATGGCGCCGCAACTGAACTTCCGGGCGCCGCAGGCGCGTCATCCGGTTGGCGGCGCGGTGCAGGGTTAACGCCGCAGCGCAGCGTGGGCGAGTTCGAACAGGTAAAAAGGGGGCGGCTGTCGCGCGCCCCCTTTTTCGATTCGCGGCGGAAAACGAGGCGTTATTCTTTCCAGCCGACCGATTTGTATAAAAAATTCAACAAATTTAGTAGATTTATCCATAAAAAATGACTTCCAGCGTTAATTTGCAGTGCAGCGTGATGCAGGATTTTGTGCGGCACTTTGTCCTTGTCTTTGGTCAAGCGCAGATGAGCATCAGCCGCCCGCTATGAATAGATATTTCTAATTTAATAATTATATTTAATAATTATTACACACGAACAGACGTTTTGCGCCTCACGTAGCATAATAAAATAGCCGTCACTGGAAATTTATAATTATAAATCCATATGAAAGTTAGTAGCATAATCTTATTGCACCGCAGCATCGGCCGCGCCGCGCCCGGATATGCCCCTTTGTCATATTGACAACAGTCCGGGGCAAGGCGTCATTTGCATGTATTGATGACGGGACGCAGGCGGGACGGACAATCAACAGTGCTAAATTCCGGCGCTACATTGTAAAAACGCCAACCAAGCATCAAAGAAAAAATCAACAAATATACTTTGATGCTAATATAAAAATAAGATTAGATTTAAAATTTATATTTACCGAACCAAAGGGAGGGGTGAAAAAATGCTGTCGAATGTGAGCGTCAAGACAAAGATATACATGATCGTCGCGGTGGCTTTGCTGGGCGTCGGAATCGTCGTCGCCGTCAGCCTGTCCGCCATGCGCTCGCAGATGATGGCCGACCGTTACGCCAAGACGCGCAATCTCGCGGAAGTCGCCTACACCACGGCCAGTCATTACGTCGAGTTGTCCCGCAAGGGCGATATGACGGCGGACGCCGCCAAGGCGGCGGCGATGGCGGCTTTGCGCGGACAGCGCTACGACGGAGAAGAATATTTTTTCATCGTCGATCAAGGGCCGCGCATGGTCATGCACCCCTTCAAGCCGGAGCTTGAAGGCAAGGACGTGTCCGGCTCCGCCGATCCGGCGGGCAAGCGTCTGTTTATTGAGATGGTCAAGGTGTCGAAGGACGCTGGCCAGGGCTTCGTCGATTATCTCTGGCCGAAGCCGGGCGCGGCGGAACCGGTGCGCAAGATCAGCTTCGTCAAGACCTTGCCGGCGTGGGGCTGGATCATCGGCACTGGGATTTATCTTGATGACGTCGATGCGGCCTTCAACGCCGTCGCCCTGCGCTTGTCGATCATCTCCGCCGTGGTGCTGCTGTTGGGGGTCGGCGTCGCGCTCGCGGTGTGTCGCGCCGTGGTCGGGCCGCTGGGCGGCATGACGCGGGCGATGAGCCGGCTGGCGGAAGGCGATTTGACGGTGGACGTGCCGTCCCGCGACCATCGCGACGAAATCGGCGCCATGGCGGAAGCGGTGCAAGTGTTCAAAGACAACGCCATCGAACGCCGACGTTTGCGTGAAGCCCATCTGGCGGAGGAAGCCGCCAAGGAGGAGCGTCGCCGCGAGATGGAGCGCCTGACCGAAGGCTTCCGCAACTCGGTGGGCGGCATGATGAAGTCCTTGGCCGCGGCCTCCACCCAACTGCACGCCACCGCCCATTCCATGACCGGGGCGGCCAGCGAAACCAGCCAGCGTTCGGTCGCCGTCGCCAGCGCCGCCGATCAGGCGTCGAGCAACGTGCAGACCGTGGCGGCGGCGGCGGAAGAACTGTCGGCCACCAGCGGCGAAATCTCCCGCCACATTGATCTTTCGTCCTCCACCGCGGAAAAAGCGGTGCGGGAGGCGGAGCGCGCCGGCGCCATCGTCGGCGGGTTGGCGGAAGCGGCGGGGCGCATCGACGCGGTGGTCGGTCTGATTAACGACATCGCTCAACAAACCAACCTGCTGGCGCTTAACGCGACCATCGAAGCGGCGCGGGCCGGCGAAGCCGGCAAGGGCTTTGCGGTGGTGGCGTCGGAAGTGAAAAACCTCGCTAATCAGACCGCCAAGGCCACCGAACAGGTGACCGAGCAGATCGGCGCGGTGCAGCAAGCTTCCCGCGAGGCCGCCGACATCGTCGCCGGCATCGGCGCCATCATCGCCGAAGTGCATCAGGCCGCCGAGGCGATGGCGGAAGCGGTGCGCCAGCAAACCGCCGCCACCACCGACATCGCCATGAACGTGACGCAAGCGTACGCCGGCGCGCGCGAGGTGTCGTCGAATATCGAAGAAGTGCGGGAAACCGCCACCGTCACCGGCGCGGCGGCCCAGCAGGTGCTGGCGGCGTCGGGCGAGTTGTCGTCGCAGGCCGAAGGGCTGAAGCAGGAGGTGGAGCGCTTCTTGTTCGGCGTGTCGCGGGCCTCCAGCCGTAACGCCGCTTAACCGCCGCGGCTTTGCCGCTTAACCGCCGCGGCCGTTCATAAAAACCGCCGCATCTCGTCGCGCCACCGCAGGTAATTCTTGTGGTGTTCGGCGAGATCGGCGCGGCCTTCGGTCAGGGTGATGAACCGGGTCAGCGTCTCCACCTGCGCGCGGGCGGAGGGAACGGCGATTTCGTTGCTTAGCCGCGATAAATATAGATACCAACTCATCACCACATGGCCGGCGAACTTGCCGCCCGCCGCCTTGGCGAGTTGTTCGGTCACGCCAGGGACGTAGGTCAAGACGTGCTTGGCGTAGGCTTTCACCGCCGCCGCTTGCGCCGCCAGCGCGGCTTTTTCCGCCAAAAAATCAGCCGATTCGACGATTTTACGGTCGCGGTAAACCACCGGGGCCGCGGCGGACACGTCGCATTTCCATCCCGGCCGCGGCGTCAGCAGGTCGCTTTGATCCGCTTCTTCGCGATAGGGATAAAACGGCATGGCGCGACAGCGCAGCGGTTTGTCGTCGTGGATGCGGCAAAGCAGCCCGTCGTCGTCCAATGCCGGGCAAGGCAGGTTTTTCGGCAGATACGCCGTGGCGGCGATGAAGACGCCGGCGTCTTTTTTACCGCCCAGCCGAACGGCGGCCCCCAATTTTAGCGCCAGTTCGTGATTCTTCGCCCCCGGCCGCACTGGCGTCCACACCATGGCGATCGGGAAAAGGTCGGCGTACTTCAGCGCTTCCGACAGCGTGAGCGGGGTTTGCCCGCGGCAACAAGCGCCGCAGGCGGTGCAGGAGAAGCGCCGCTCGACGCTCACGCTCGGAATCCAAAACGGTTAGGGCTTACTGGCCGCAGCACTTTTTGTACTTTTTGCCCGATCCGCATGAGCATGGATCATTGCGGCCGATCTTCGCCACCGTGCGCGGCGGTTGCTTAAAGTTGACGTCGCCGTCGACATACATCCAGCGGCCGTCGACCCGGCGGAAGCGGGCGCGTTCGCGGTGGGTCAGCGTGTGGCCTTCGGTTTCGAACCGGGCGGCGAATTCGACGATTCCGGTGTCGTCGGGGAATTCTTCCGCCCGCATCACCTCCAACCCGGTCCAGGTCACGGCGCGGGCGTTGCGTTCGGCTTCTTCGTGGTTGAAGTCTTCGCGCACTTCCGGCGCGTGGGTGGCGTCGAGATGGTCGATCCGCCCCAGGGTGAACGCGGTGTAGCGCGAGCGCATCAGCGCTTCGGCGGTGGCGGCGGGGGCGCCGTCGATGATCGGGCCGCAACAATCGGCGAATGCGGCGGGCGCGCCGCAGGGGCAAGCGGTGGACACGACGTCTCCTGAGAATTTGATGCGAGTGTGGACAGGTTGGGCGAGGCTATGGCCGGGCGGCGGCCGCTTGTCAATCTTCGCATGGTCGCCGGCTCCGGCCCCGGCGCCGGCCGGAAGGGGGGGTGCGGCGTCCGGTCTCAACTTCTCGCCACGGTTCCGCCTTGGTCATGTTGCCTGATACGCGGGCATGTGGCAGAAAGCCGCTGACGCGGGCCGCTCTTGTCGGGGGAGAAGACGGCGCTCCGCTTCCCTCGACCTCCCCCGGTTAGCACCCGCGAGCTGTCCATGCGCGTTCCCGTTCGCAAGGTCGTGTTTCCCGTCGCCGGTCTCGGCACCCGCTTCCTGCCCGCCACCAAGGCCATTCCGAAAGAAATGCTGCCGCTGGTGGACCGGCCCTTGCTGCAGCACGCAGTCGAGGAAGCGCGCGCCGCCGGCATCGAAGACTTCGTCTTCGTCACCGGCCGCTCCAAGCGCGCCATTGAGGATCATTTTGACGCCGACACCGAACTGAACCGCACGTTGGAGGAGCGCAAGAACGTTGGCGCGCTGGCCGACGTCCGCGCCACCGAAATCGCGCCCGGCAAGTGCTTCTACACCCGCCAGCAAGTGCCGCTGGGCCTGGGTCACGCCGTTTGGTGCGCCCGCGAAGTGATCGGGCAAGAGCCCTTCGCCATCATCCTGCCCGACGATTTCATCCTCGCCGACCGCCCGTGTCTGCAACAGATGGTGGACGCTTACGAAGAAGTTGGCGGCAACATCGTCGCGGTGGTGGACGTGCCGCGCGAACACACCAAGCGCTACGGCATCCTCGACGTCGGCAAAGACGACGGCCGCTTGGCCGAAGTGAAAGGCTTGGTGGAAAAGCCCAAGCCGGAAGACGCCCCCAGCACCTTGTCGATCATCGGCCGCTATATTCTGCAGCCGGAAGTTTTCGACCATCTGGAAGCCAAGCAGCGCGGGGCCGGCGGCGAAATTCAGTTGACCGACGCCATGGCCAAGCTGATCGGCGAACAGCCGTTCCACGGCCTGCGCTTCGAAGGCAAGCGTTTCGACTGCGGCGACAAGGTGGGCTTCATCGAAGCGACCATCGCGCACGCGCTGTCGCGCCCCGACATGGGGCCGCAGGTGCGCGAAGCCTTGCGCGCGCTGCTCTGATTTCGCCAGACGTTTCAATAGGCCAGACGTTTCAATAGGAAAGCTGTTCTATGCGCATTGCAATGATCGGGACCGGCTATGTCGGTCTGGTTTCCGGGGCCTGCTTTTCCGAATTCGGCGTGCATGTGACGTGCGTCGATAAGGACGCCGGCAAGATCGAGCGGCTGAACCGCGGCGAAATCCCGATCTATGAACCGGGCTTGGACGAGCTGGTTCACCGCAACGTCGCGGCGGGCCGGCTGTCGTTCACTACCGACCTGAAGGAAGGCATGCGCGGCGCCAACGCGATTTTCATCGCGGTGGGGACGCCGACGCGGCGCGGCGACGGCCACGCTGATTTGTCGTACGTCTACGCCGCGGCCGAGGAAATCGCCGATAATCTGGAAGGCTACGCCGTCATCGTCGATAAATCGACGGTGCCGGTGGGCACCGGCCGCGAGGTGGCGGCGATCATCCGCAAGCGTCGCCCCGATGCGGATTTCGACGTGGTGTCGAACCCGGAGTTCTTGCGCGAAGGCTCGGCCATCGGCGACTTCATGCGCCCCGACCGGGTGGTGATCGGCGCCGAAACCGAATTGGCGCGGGAGATGATGCGCCGGCTCTACCGGCCGCTCTATCTGATCGAAACGCCGATCGTCATGACCTCGCTGGAGACGGCGGAGTTGACGAAATACGCCGCGAACACCTTCCTGGCGGCGAAGATCACCTTTATCAACGAAATCGCCGATCTGTGCGAAAAGCTGGGCGCCGACGTCCACGACGTCGCCAGGGGCATCGGGCTGGACGGCCGCATCGGCCGCAAATTCCTCCACCCCGGTCCCGGCTACGGCGGTTCGTGCTTCCCGAAGGACACGCTGGCGCTGGTGCGCACGGCGCAGCAGGCCGGCGCGCCCTTGCGCATCATCGAAACGGTGGTCGACGTCAACGATAAGCGCAAAAAGGCGATGGCCGGGCGGATTATCGACGCCTGCGGCGGCTCGGTGGCGGGCAAAACCGTCGCCGTGCTGGGCGTCGCCTTCAAACCCAACACCGACGACATGCGCGACGCGCCCTCGCTGGACATCGTGCCGGCTTTGCAGGCGGCGGGGGCGGTGGTGCGGGCGTACGACCCGGCGGCGATGCACGAAGCGGAAAAGCTGCTGCCCGGCGTCGCCTGGGTCAAGGACGCCTACGCCGCGCTGGACGGCGCCGACTGTGTCGCCATCCTGACGGAATGGAACGAGTTCCGCGCCCTTGACCTTAACCGGGTCAAAGAGTTGCTCAAGCGTCCGGTGGTGGTGGACTTGCGCAATGTTTATAACCCGCAAGAAATGATCGACGCCGGCTTCATCTATTCTTCCGTTGGCCGGCCGACCAAAAACCCCCGCGCCGCGGGCGCAGCCTGACAACCCCGCGCCTTCAGCGCAGCCTGACATAACGATAACAAGGGACGAGACGACCATGACTGCGTCGCATAAGTTTCACCCCACGGTGCTGCGCGAATACGACATCCGCGGCTTGGTGGGCGACACCCTGACGCAAGCCGACGCCGAAGCGGTGGGCAAGGCGTTCGGCACGGTGGTGGTTCGCGGCGGCGGCAAGACGGTGTGCGTCGGCTACGACGGCCGCACCTCCTCCCCCGCGCTGGAGCAGGCGATGGTGGACGGGCTGAAGAGCACGGGCCTGCACGTGGTGCGGGTCGGGCTGGGGCCGACGCCGATGCTGTATTTTGCGACTCGGGATCGCGAGGCCGACGCCGGCGTGATGATAACCGGCTCGCACAACCCGCCGGAATACAACGGCATCAAGATGATGCTGGGCAAGGGGCCGTTCTATGGCGCGATGATCCAAAACCTCGGAACCATCGCGGCGTCCGGCGATTACGTCCAAGGTCAAGGCTCTGACGAAACGGTGGACGTGCGCGACGCCTATGTCGACCGTCTGCTGCGCGACTATGACGGTCCGCGCGACCTGAAGGTCGTTTGGGACGCCGGCAACGGCGCCACCGGCGACGTCTTGCGCCGCTTGGTCGCCAAGCTGCCGGGAACCCACGTCACCCTGTTCGACGACATCAACGGCCTGTTCCCCAACCACCACCCTGACCCGACGGTTGAAAAGAACCTGGTGGACCTCAAGAAGGCTGTGGCGGAGCATGGCGCCGACGTCGGCATCGGCTTCGATGGCGACGGCGACCGCATCGGAGCCATCGATCACGCCGGCCGAGTCGTTTGGGGCGACCAGTTGCTGGCGATCTATTCGGCGGAAGTGCTGGCCGCCCATCCCGGCGCCACCATCATCGCCGACGTCAAGGCGAGCCAGACCCTGTTTGACGAGGTCGCCAAATTGGGCGGCAAGCCCTTGATGTTCAAGACGGGGCATTCGCTGATTAAGGCCAAGATGGCGGAGACGAAATCGCCGTTGGCCGGCGAAATGTCGGGGCATATCTTCTTCGCCGACAAATGGTACGGTTTCGACGACGCGCTTTACTGCGGGATTCGCCTGCTGGCGCTGATCTCCAAGTCCGGCAAGACGCTGGCGGACCTGCGCGACGTGCTGCCGGCGGTCATCAACACCCCGGAAACCCGTTTCCAGGTGTCGGAGGAACGCAAGTTCGCCGTGGTGGAGGAGGTCAAGGCGCGACTCGCCGCCGCCAAGGCCGACGTCAACGACATCGACGGCGTGCGGGTCAACACCCCGGACGGTTGGTGGCTGCTGCGCGCCTCCAACACCCAAGACGTGCTGGTGGCCCGCGCCGAAGCCTTTAACGACGAAGGCTTGGAGCGGCTGAAGGCCCAGGTGGTGGCGCAACTGGAGCTGTCGGGCATTTCCGCCCCCAGCTTCGACGGCGACGGCGGTCATTGAGAGCGCTTTTGAGGAGGCTTTGCGGCGGGCTGTTGACAACTTGTGTTGCGGCTTGTTGACAAGCGGGGGCGGTTGTCTATACTCCGCCCCCTCAGTCCCAGGTTTGGGGCGGTAAAGTATCGATGACGTCCTTGCGCGGCTGGCCTGTGGCTGGCCGGTGCGGGGCGTTTGCACATGACGGGTTTTACACCAGGATAAGGCGGGCCGTGAGGCCCCCCGATTGAGAGCTAAGGAGAGCAGGCGTGGCGCGTATTGCCGGCGTCAACATTCCCACGCAAAAGCGCGTGGTGATCGCGTTGACCTACATTCATGGAATCGGCCCGTTCAAGGCCAACGAAATCTGCGGCAAGCTGGGCATCCCGGCCGAGCGTCGCGTCAACCAGTTGACCGACGACGAAGTGCTGCGCATCCGCGAAACCATCGACGCCGACTATCAAGTCGAAGGCGATCTGCGCCGCAGCGTTGCGATGAACATCAAGCGCTTGATGGACATGGCCTGCTACCGCGGTCTGCGTCATCGCAAGGGCCTGCCGGTGCATGGTCAGCGGACCCACACCAACGCCCGCACCCGCAAGGGTCCCGCCAAGCCGATCGCCGGCAAGAAGAAGTAAGTTCGAGGATTCCGTTACATGGCTAAGCCGTCCGCCGCTTCCCAGCGCCTTCGTCGCCGCGAGCGCAAGAACATTTCCGCTGGCGTCGCTCACGTCAATGCGTCGTTCAACAACACCATGATCACCATCACTGACGCGCAGGGGAACACCATCTCCTGGTCCTCGTCGGGCACGATGGGCTTCAAGGGTTCGCGCAAGTCGACGCCGTACGCCGCCCAGGTTGCGGCGGAAGACGCCGGCCGCAAGGCGCAGGAACACGGCATGAAGACGCTGGAAGTCGAAGTGAAGGGTCCCGGTTCGGGGCGCGAATCGGCTCTGCGCGCTTTGCAGTCGATCGGTTTCCAGATTTCGCAGATTCGCGACGTCACGCCGATCCCGCACAACGGCGTTCGCCCGCCGAAGAAGCGCCGCGTCTGATTCGCTGTAAAGCGTTTCATCATTATTCAGCGCCTTTCGCCTGCGTTCGTTCCGGGAAAAGACCGTTGCAATGCCGTTGCGCGGTCTGACGGATTGGGAACGAATCGCTGGGCCTAAGGCCATGTTCACCTGACGGCAATGGGGTGCTCCCGTGATCCAGAAGAACTGGCAGGAACTGATTAAGCCCAATAAGCTCGAAACGACTCCGGGTCACGACCCGGACCGTATCGCCACCATCGTGGCCGAGCCGTTGGAGCGTGGATTCGGTCTTACCCTCGGCAACGCCTTGCGCCGCGTGCTGCTCTCCTCCTTGCAGGGCGCCGCCGTGACCGCGATTCACATTGACGGCGTCCTGCACGAGTTCTCTTCCGTGCCGGGTGTTCGGGAAGACGTCACCGACATCATCTTGAACATCAAGACCCTGTCGTTGCGCATGCACGCCGACGGCCCGAAGCGCATGCGCCTGCGCGCGGAAGGCCCCGGCGAAGTCAAGGCCGGCATGATCGAAACCCCGGCGGACATCCAAGTGATGGACCCGGAACTGGTGATCTGCCACCTCGACGCCGGCGCCAAGCTGAACATGGAACTGACGGTCGAAACCGGCAAGGGCTACGTCCCGGCGTCGCAAAACCGCCCGGAAGACGCGCCCATCGGTCTGATCCCGGTGGACGCGATCTTCTCGCCGGTGCGCAAGGTCGCCTACAAGGTGGACAACGCCCGCGTTGGTCAGGTCACCGACTACGACCGTTTGTCGTTGACGGTGGAGACCAATGGCGCGGTGAAGCCGGACGACGCGGTGGCCCTGGCCGCCCGCATCCTGCAAGAACAGCTCAAGCTCTTCATCAACTTCGAAGAGCCGAGCCACGCCTCGCACGAGGAGCGCCACGAAGAGGTTCCGTTCAATAAGAACCTGCTGCGCAAGGTGGACGAGCTGGAACTGTCGGTGCGTTCGGCCAACTGCCTCAAGAACGACAACATCGTCTACATCGGCGATCTGGTGCAGAAGTCGGAAGCGGAAATGCTGCGCACCCCGAACTTCGGCCGCAAGTCGCTGAACGAAATCAAGGAAGTCCTGTCGCAGATGGGTTTGCATCTCGGCATGGAGATTCCGAACTGGCCGCCTGAGAACATCGAAGAGCTGGCCAAGCGTTTGGAAGAGCCGTACTGATCGGCTGAATTGTTTCGTCACCCCGGCGCAGGCCGGGGTCCAGCGCAAGCGGATACGTTGCCGATGTGCTCTGGATTCCGGCCTACGCCGGAATGACGGTGTGTGGTTGAGGGACATGACGTCCCGTCCTCGGCCGTACCAGGGGGCTTTCGCTTAGGAAAGCTCACCGGGGCGGCGGGGTTCATCATCGGTCTTCCCCCAGGGAAGCCAAGGTAAAGACGAAGGAGCATCGCCATGCGTCACGGAATGTCCGGCCGCAAGTTCAGCATGACCAAGAGCCATCGCAAAGCGATGTTCTCCAACCTCTGCAACGCGCTGATTAAGCACGAGCAGATCAAGACCACCTTGCCGAAGGCGAAGGATCTGCGTCCGATCGTTGAAAAGCTCATCACCCTGGGCAAGAAGGGCGGTCTCGCCAATCGTCGTCTGGCGTTCGCGCAACTGCGCGACGATGTCATGGTGACCAAGCTGTTCACCGTGCTGGGCGAACGCTACAAGGACCGCTCGGGCGGCTACACCCGCATCCTGAAGGCCGGCTTCCGCTACGGCGACGCCACCCCGATGGCGGTGATCGAACTGGTCGACCGCGACGTCGCCGCCAAGGGTCAGGATTCCGGCCCGGTGATCGTGCGCGAAGAATCGGAAGAAGCGGCGGCGTAATAATCCCGACGCATTTTTTCGTTTAGAGTGCGAAGAGGGCGCTGGCCGCATGGGCCGCGCCCTCTTTTCATGTCTGGATGGAACGACAGGGGGGCGGCGTGCTGCGGCGGTTCTATGATTGGATGCTGGCTCGCGCCACCCACAAGGACGCGGTGTGGTGGATGGCGGGGGTCTCCTTCGCCGAAAGCTCATTCTTCCCGCTGCCGCCCGATTTCATCCTGGTGCCGATGTGTCTCGCTCACCCGCGGCGGCTCTGGTTCTACACCAACGTCTGCGCGCTGGCGTCGCTGCTGGGCGGTTTCGTCGGTTATGGCCTGGGTTACCTGTTTTTTGAAAGCGCCGGGCGCTGGCTGTTCGACGTTTACGGCCTGTGGGACAGCTATCACGCCTTCAAGGACTCGTTCCTCACCTTCGGCCCGTGGTTCATGATCCTCAAGGGGGTGACGCCGATCCCCTATAAGCTGCTGGCGATCATGGCCGGCATGACCGAAATGAACCTGCTGATCTTCGCGCTGTGTTCCGTCGTGGCGCGCTTCTCGCGCTACTACATCGGCGCGATCCTGCTGCATTTTTATGGGCCGCAGGTGCAAAAGCTGATTGAAAAGCGGTTGGGACTGGCGATGTCGCTGATACTCGTGCTGGCGGTCGGCGGCCTTGTCAGCGTCAAGCTGTTCCAATAGCCGCGCGACTCGCTTGAAGGGTTACATTGGCGGCTTGGGCTCGTCGTTGGAATCGGCGCGTTCGCGCCGTTCGCGCACCACCAGCCACGCCACCAGCAGCGCCATGGCGCCGCCGCCCAGCAAGGGCGCCAGCGTTTCCCAGGTCGCGCCGCCGGGCGCGGTCAGGCCGCGATAGACCAGAAAAAGAAAGCCGGCGAAAAACACCACCAGGAACGGCAGGCCAGGATAACGACGGCGGGGGGAGGCGGACATAGGATCTCTCGTCAACGGGGACGCTGGGAACCGGCGGATTGCGCCGGGATGAAGCGGCATATTGGCGCCGCGCTGGCGTTTGCCAACAAAAACAATATATCAATAGACGGAATTCGCACACTGGAGCCTTGTTCGATGAAGCGCATCTTTCTCGCC
>CALGOL010000125.1 GCA_937960755.1 uncultured Azospirillum sp. | reverse complement strand
CGAGCTTTTGGTATTCATTTTCAGGGTCAATAATCAGAATGTCGGCACCGGTCATACTTGTTGAGCAAGGTCAATCAATAGCGCGCAAGCTTTATCAAACTACAAATTATGGTACAGAAAACCCCGCTTCCGGCAAAGCGTATTTATCATTTTGCGGCGTTCCGGCGCGGCTGACGGCGTTGAACCCTTGGCGGCGGCGGCGCTTATACGCATACTGCGGCCCGCCGAGGCAGTCGCGGTCACGAAGAACTGCGGCTGTTGGGATGGAAAACGCAAGACAAGAAGGTCTCCATGTCGAAACTGGGAGGATGGAAGACGGTCGCCGTCTTGGCCGCCGCGGTTTTTCTGTCGGCGCTGATCGCGCCGGATCAAGCCATGGCCGCGGGCGCCGGCGCGCCGCATTTGGACGGCCGGGCTTTATCCGCGCTGTGGGTCGCACCCTTCGTCGGCATTTTGTTATCCATCGCCGTCATGCCGCTGGCGGCGCCGCTGTTCTGGCATCACCATTTCGGCTTGGTGTCGGCGGGATGGGCGGCGGCGTTTTTGATCCCGTTCGCGGTCATTTACGGCTGGGAATTGGCGCTGTACGAGCTGGTTCATGTCGCGGCGCTGGAATACATCCCGTTCATCATCCTGTTGACCGCGCTGTTCACCGTGGCGGGGGGCGTGCGTCTGGCGGGTTCGCTGGTGGGCACGCCGGCGGCCAACACCACAATGCTGGCGGTGGGAACCGCGCTGGCCAGCGTCATGGGCACCACCGGCGCCTCCATGCTGCTGATCCGACCGCTGATCCGCTCCAACGAGAACCGGCGGCACAAAGTGCACACCATGGTGTTTTTCATCTTCCTGGTGTCGAACGTCGGCGGCTCGCTGACGCCGCTGGGCGACCCGCCGCTGTTCTTGGGCTTCCTGAAGGGCGTCAGCTTCTTTTGGCCAACGACGCATCTGCTCTTGCCGATGCTGACCGTCGCCATCCCGCTGCTGGTGGGATATTTCGTGCTGGACACATGGCTGCACACCCGCGATCCCAACCCGCATCCCTTGATCGAAGGGGTGGAGGAGAAGGAGCCGTTGCGCATTGACGGCAAGATCAATCTCTTGCTGCTGGTCGGCGTGGTCGGCGTGGTGCTGCTGGGCGGCGTATGGAAAAGCGGCGTGACGGTGGAGGTTTTCCATGTCCCGGTGACGCTGGAAAGCATCGTCACCCAGATTTTGCTGATCGGCTTGATCTGGCTGTCGATGAAGCTGACCGACAAGCGCTCGCGGGTTGAAAACGGCTTCACCTGGGGGCCGATGCTGGAGGTGGCGAAGCTGTTCGCCGCCATTTTCCTGACCATCATTCCCGCCATCGCCATTCTAAAGGCGGGGAGCGAGGGCGCGTTGGGCTGGGTGGTGTCGGCGGTCAATCATGACGGCCAACCGGTTCCGGCGATGTATTTCTGGATCACCGGGGCGTTGTCGTCGTTCCTCGACAATGCGCCGACCTATCTCATCTTCTTCAACGCCGCGGGCGGCGACCCGGCGCATCTGATGACCGACATGGCGCTGACCTTGACGGCGATTTCCGCCGGCGCCGTGTTCATGGGCGCCGTGACTTACATCGGCAACGCCCCCAATTTCATGGTCAAGGCCATCGCCGAAGAGCGGGGCGTGAAGATGCCCAGCTTCTTCGGCTATATGGCGTGGTCGTTCGGCGTGCTGTTGCCGCTGTTCGGCCTGGTCACCTGGCTGTTCTTCGTCTGACCGACGGGGCCGAACCTCGCCGGCTTACTCCCAGTCGGCGAGGTTATAGGCGGCGAGCAACGTCGCCAGCGACCCCGACGCGCGCATTTCCGCCAAGCCGGCGTCGATGGCGGCGGCCCATTTCGCGGCGTCGGGCTTGGCGGGCGAAAAGGCGATAAACACCGGATCGGCGTCGCCCAGCGGCGTCACCGCCAGTTCCGGCTTCGGCGTCGCGGCGGCCGCGGTCCACATCACGACGTTTTTGTTTTCCAGCCAAGCGTCGATGCGGCCGCCCAGCAGCTTGCGCAGGTTTTGCTCCTGCACCCCGCCGCCGCTGAGCAGATCGACTTTGCCGGCGGCGTCAGGCGACGCCAGATAGGCGTCGATCGGCCCTTGATCGTAAGAGTAATCCTTCACCGCGCCCAGGCGCAGCTTCTTCAAGGTTTCGACGCCGTCATAGCGCACGGGCGCCGCCGACAGCGTCGCCAACGCATTGACGCTGGCCCCTTGGCTCTTGGTCGGGAAGACGCCGTCTTTGAATTCGCTGCGGGTGGCGCCGAAGACGCCGTCAATCCGGCCGGCGGCCGCTTCGGCCAGCGCCCGGCTCCACGGCATGACGACGTATTCCACCTTGAGCCCTTGCTTGGCGAAAACCTGCTGGGCGATCTCCACCATGTAGCCCGGCCGCGGCGAACCGGCGGCGCAGTTGTACGGGCACCATTCGTCAGCCGCCAAGGTCAGGGTTTGGGCGGAAAGCGGGTTTGACATCGCGACGGCGGCGGTGAAAGCGGCGAATAGAGCGGCGGCGAGGCGCATTTTTAAGACTCCCGGCGGGTTTACAATTCCTTTCATTGTGAAGCGTCGCCGCCGCGTTCACATTGCGAAGCTGTGAAATTCATGTGAAAGAAGTGCGGCGCAACCCACGGCCAACTTTTCCCCGCTTGCGTCCGCAAACCGACCAGCTTACACCCGCCGCCATGACGAACGCTCCGCCCCGCCCCGCCAAACTCCCCACCGTCCGCCTGCACCCCAACCGGCAAAAACGCCTGTTGAGCGGCCACCCTTGGGTCTATTCCAACGAAGTCCAGATGGACACGCCGGCCAAAGCGTTGCCCTCGGGCGCAGTGGCCCGGCTGGTGGACGCGGGCGGCGCCGCGCTTGGCGTCATCGCCTTCAATCCGCACACCCTGATCGCCGGGAGACTGTTGAGCCGAGACGCCGACGTCACGGTCGACCGCGACTTCTTCATTGAGCGCATCGGCCGCGCCGTGCGCTTGCGCGACCGGCTGTTTCCCCACCCGTTCTATCGCGCGGTCCACGCCGAAGCCGACGGCCTGCCGGGTTTGATCGTCGACCGTTATGGCGACGTCGCCACGGTGCAATCCAACGCCGCCTTCATCGAAAGCCGGATGGATGACGTGATGGCGGCGCTGGACGCCGCTTTCGCCCCCAAAGCGGTGATGCTGCGCAACGACTCGACCCAGCGGGCGCTGGAGGGCATGGCGGCGGAAACCCATGTGCTGCGCGGCGCCTTTGACGGCCCGGTGGAGCTGCTGGAAAACGGCGTGCGCTATCTGGCCGACTTGGCCGGCGGGCAAAAAACCGGCTGGTTCTACGACCAGCGCGACAACCGCGCCTACGCCGCCCGCTTCGCCGCGGGCGCCCGCGTGCTGGACGTGTTCAGCTACACTGGCAGTTTCGCCCTGGCCTGCGCCACGGCGGGCGCGCGGGAGGTGGTCGCCATCGACCGTTCGCAGCCGGCGCTTGATCTGGCGGCCAAGGCGGCGGAACTGAACGGCGTCGCCGACAAATGCCGCTTCGTGCGCGCCGACGCCTTCAACGAAATGGAAAAGATGGTGGAGGCCGGCGAAAAGTTTGACCTCGTGATCGTCGATCCGCCGGCTTTCGTGAAGGCGAAAAAGGATCTGGCGGTGGGCTGCCGGGCTTACCGTCGTTTGGCGCGGCTGGGCGCCAAGCTGACCGCCCCCGGCGGAATTTTGGTGGCGGCGTCGTGCAGCCATAACGTCGACCCGCCGACCTTCGCCGAACAGGTGGCGCGCGGGCTGAACGACGCCGGCCGCACCGGGCGGATTTTACGCTCGTCCGGCGCCGGGGCCGATCATCCGGTGCATCCCCACCTGCCGGAAAGCGCCTATCTCAAGGCTGTCACCTTGGTGGTGGATTAATCTCGTCGGTTAAATTGAGGGACGGGCGATGCGGGACTGGATCAACGCTCTGGCCGCCGCCGCCCCCCGGCGGCGCGCGCTTTACGCTTTTCTAACCGGCGGGCTAGCCGCCTTGGCGATGCCGCCGGCCGGTTTTTTTCCCGTTCTATTCGTCGCCTATCCCATCCTGATTTTACTCTGGAGAGCGGCGGCGAGCGCGCGCCAAGCCTTCGCCGTCGGCTGGTGCTTCGCCTTCGGCTTTCATCTGATCGGACTTTACTGGATTTCCTTCGCGCTGTTCACCGACATCGCGCAATTCTGGTGGGCGTTGCCGTTGTCGGCCGCCGGCTTGCCGGTGGTGTTGGGGGTTTACGGCGGACTGGCCGGGCTGGCCTATCGCTGGCTGCGCCCGCGCGGATTGCTCGCCCCGGTTGGCTTCGCCTTGGTCTGGACGGCGGCCGAATTATTGCGCGGCTGGGCCTTCACCGGTTTCCCCTGGAACCTGCCGGCCTACGCCTGGGAGCATGTCGCGATCTTGCGCCAGTCGATGGCGCTGGTCGGCGCTTACGGGTTGTCGCTGGTAACCGCGCTGCTGGCGTCGGCGCCTGTCCTATTCTTTATCGACGAACTCCCGCGTCGCGCAGCGTTGCGCGGACTGGC
>CALGOL010000124.1 GCA_937960755.1 uncultured Azospirillum sp. | reverse complement strand
ACCCCGGTATCGGAGCCCAGCACCTCGTGACCCGCCGCCCGCGCCAGCAGCGCCTCAATCGGTTCGCTGATCGTGATGTTTAGGTCTGTCATGGCGCGCCTCCTTCACTCCGCCGCGCGGCGCTCAAGCAGAAACCGTTCAACGTCGAAAGTTTCCGGCGGGCCGCTGTTCTCTCCCTCCGCCAGCGCGGCGCGCAACGCCGACAAACGCAGCGCGTCGCTTGCGCTTTCGGCGTCGGTTGGGGCCGGCGCGGCGGAAAACCGCGGGACGGGATGAACAGCCATCAAAGGCCCTCCCAAAAAGCGCTCCAAATCCGATTGTCGCTTGAGGTTAGCGAATGCCGCCACGCCCGACAAATCAAATGCTCCCGCCTTGACCCCGGCGGCGCGGTCGCTATGATCCGCCGCCATGACGACGCGCAATTTCCTTCGCGGGTGGACGGCCCGAATTACCGGCCCGGTTCTCTAAACCGAGAGCCGGGACCGACGACGCGCCTACGCCAAACCCATTATTATAGTCGAGCCGAAACCATGACCCGCGATTACAAGAACACCGTCTTCCTGCCCAAAACCGACTTCCCGATGCGCGGCGGTCTGCCGAAGAAAGAGCCGGAATTGCTGGCCCGCTGGGCGGAAATGGGGCTGTTCGACCGCTTGCGCGCCGAAAGCAAAGACAAAGAAAAGTTCATCCTGCACGACGGCCCGCCGTACGCCAACGGCGACATCCACATCGGCCATGCGCTCAATAAGATCCTGAAGGACGTTATCGTCCGCTCGCGGCAGATGATGGGCTTCAACAGCCATTACGTGCCGGGTTGGGACTGTCACGGCCTGCCGATCGAATGGAAGATCGAAGAGAAATACCGCGCCGCGGGCAAGGATAAGGACCAAGTGCCGGTGGTGCAGTTCCGCGCCGAATGCCGCGCCTTCGCCGCCCATTGGGTGGACGTGCAGACCGGCCAGTTCAAGCGTTTGGGCGTTGAGGGGGATTGGAAAAACCCCTACCTCACCATGACCCTGCCGGCCGAAGCGCAGATCGTCCGCGAAATCCATAAATTCGCCGCCAACGGCGGGCTTTATAAGGGCGTCAAGCCGGTCTTGTGGTCGGTGGTGGAGAAAACCGCCCTGGCCGACGCCGAAGTCGAATATCACGACCACACCTCCACCACCGTCTTCGTCCGCTTCCCGGTCATCGGCGCGTCGTGCCCCGAGGTGGACGAAGCCCAGGTCGTCATCTGGACCACCACGCCGTGGACCCTGCCGGGCAATCGCGCCGTCGCCTATGGCGACGACATTGAATACGGCGTGTTCAAGGTGATGGGCGTCGGCGAAAACAGCCTCGCCAAGGAAGGCGAACGGCTGGTGATCGCCACTGCGCTGATCGAAAACGTCGCCAAGGCTTGCGGCATCACCCAGGCGCGGCTGCTCTACAAACTGCCGGGATCGAAGCTGAAAGGCACGATCCTGCACCATCCCTTGTTCGACAAGGGCTATGATTTCCGCGTGCCGATGCTGGCTGGCGACTTCGTCACCACCGACACCGGCACCGGCTTCGTCCATATCGCCCCGGGCCACGGCGAAGACGACTTCAAGCTCGGCCTCGCCAACGGGGTGGAAGTGCCGCGCACCGTCGGCGAAGACGGCCGCTATTACGATTCCGTGCCGCTGTTCGCCGGGCTGGCGGTCTACACCGACAAGGGCAAGCCGGGACCGGCCAACAAGGCGGTCATCGCGGCGATTCAAGAGGCCGGCGGGCTGTTGCAGCAAGACAAGCTGCTGCACTCCTACCCGCACTCCTGGCGGTCGAAGGCGCCGCTGATCTTCCGCGCGACGCCGCAATGGTTCATCTCGATGGAGACCAACGACCTGCGCAAAGCGGCGTTGCAGGCCATCAGCGACACCCAATGGGTGCCGCCGCAAGGTGAAAACCGCATCCGCTCAATGATCGAAAGCCGTCCCGACTGGTGCATCAGCCGGCAGCGCGCCTGGGGCGTGCCCATCGCCCTGTTCGTCGCCAAGGCCGACGGCGCGGTGCTGGTGGATGAGGAAGTGAACAAGCGCATCGCCGAGGCCTTTGAAGCCGAAGGCTCCGACGCCTGGTTCGCCCGCCCGGCGCAAGACTTCCTCGGCGATAAATATAATGCGGACGATTTCGAGCAGGTGCGCGACATCGTCGAAGTGTGGTTCGAGTCCGGCTCGACCCACGCCTTCGTGCTGGAGCAGCGCCCGGAATTGGCGTGGCCGGCGTCGCTGTACCTTGAAGGCTCCGACCAGCATCGCGGCTGGTTCCATTCGTCCTTGCTGGAAAGCTGCGGCACCCGCGGCCGCGCGCCCTATGAAGCAGTGCTGACCCACGGCTTCACGCTGGACGAGCAGGGCCGCAAGATGTCCAAGTCGCTGGGCAACGTGGTCTCGCCGCAAAAGGTTTGCGACGAGTTTGGCGCCGACATTCTGCGGCTGTGGGTGGTCGGCACCGACTACACCGAAGATCAGCGCATCGGCCCGGAGATCATCAAGTATCAGGCCGATCTTTACCGCCGGCTGCGCAACACCTTGCGCTATCTGCTGGGGGCGCTGGACGGCTACACGGCCGATGAACGGCTCGACGCGGCGAAGATGCCGGAGCTGGAGCGCTGGGTGCTGCATCGGCTGGCGGAAGTCAACGAGGTGGTGCGCGCCGGCATGGATTCGTACGACTTCCACGCCGCCTATTCCGCCGTGCATAACTTCTGCGCCGTCGAGCTGTCGGCGTTCTATTTCGACGTCCGCAAGGACAGCCTCTATTGCGACCGCCCGGACGACGACCGCCGCCGCGCCGTGCGCACGGTGATGGAGCATTTGCTGTCGTATCTCACTGCTTGGCTCGCTCCGGTGCTGTGCTTCACCGCGGAAGAGGCGTGGCTGGCGCGGCCGGCCGGCTTGCAGGGCGAAGAAGGCTGGGACGCTGATTCCGTTCACTTGCGCGTGCTGCCGACGCCGCCCGCCGCATGGCGCGACGAAGCGCTGGCCGCCAAGTGGGCTGCGGTGCGCGACGTGCGCCGCGTGGTGACGGGCGCGCTGGAATTGAAGCGGGCGGAAAAAATCATCGGCTCGTCGTTGCAGGCGGCGCCGGTGGTCTATGTGTCGCCGACGGCGGCGGCCTTGCTGGCGGACGTCGATTTCGCCGACGTTTGCATCACTTCCGACATTTCCGTCGTCGCCGGCCCGGTCCCGGACGGGGCGTTCACTGTGGCGGACGCGCCCGACGTCGGCGTTACTTTCGTTGCGGCGGAAGGCGACAAGTGCGAGCGCTGCTGGAAGGTGCTGCCGGAAGTCGGCTCGGTCGCCGACCATCCCACGCTCTGCCCGCGCTGCGCCGACGCGGTCGACGCAGGGTGAAACTGATGCAAAAGCCCTCTCCCCAGGGGGGAGAGGGGACAACTTCGAAAGCGCCGAAACATCCATGACCTCCACCGCCTCCCTGCGCCGTTTCGGCTTCCTGCTGGCGCTGATCGTCATCGTCGCCGATCAGGCGTCGAAATGGTGGATATTGGACGTGGTGATGAACCCGGTCCCCCGCGTCGTCGAGGTGACCAGCTTCTTCAACCTCGTCCTGGTATGGAACCCTGGCGTCAGCTTCGGCATGTTCCAGCACGAATCCGAGATCATGCCTTATCTGCTGTCGGCGCTGGCTTTCGCCGTCGCCGCCATGGTGTCGGGCTGGCTGTGGAAGGCGGAGCGCTGGACCCAGGCCGCCGCCTTGGGCTTGGTGATCGGCGGGGCGTTGGGGAATATCGTCGACCGGCTGCGCTTCGGCGCGGTGTGCGATTTTCTCGACTTCCACTTTGCCGGCTGGCATTTTTGGGCTTTCAATATCGCCGACGCGGGAATTAGCGTCGGCGTGGCGCTGTTGCTCATCGACGGGCTGTTTTTTGACCGCGAAACGTCGTAGAACGACTGCGCTTTGGGTGATACGCCGAACGGGAACCGGAACCGCCGACATGACCGCCGTACTTTCTTCCTCGCGCGTCCGCGCCGCCGTCGTTGCGGTGGTTGCGACGGCCGCCTTGTCCGCCTGCTCCGACGCCAAAAAGGCTATCGGTCTTGAGCGCACTGCGCCCGACGAATTCGTCGTGGTGTCGCGCGCGCCGCTGACCGTGCCGCCCGACATGCAAAGCCTGCCCAAGCCCAACCCCGGCGCCGTGCGGCCGCAGGAAGGCTCGGTCTCCGACCAGATCGGAAGAGCACACGTCTGAACTCCAGTCACCTTGTAATC
>CALGOL010000123.1 GCA_937960755.1 uncultured Azospirillum sp. | reverse complement strand
CGGCGGCCCCCAGCCGCAAGGCGGCCGCCAAGGCGGCGGTCAGCCGGCGCCGTCCGTCGATTTGGCCGCGGTGTGGACCGCGTTCAACGCCGAAGTGAAGTCCTATGACACCGCGTCGATCCGCTTGCCGACCCGGCCGGGGCAGGCGCTTCAGGTGACCTATCGCGACATCGACGCGCCGCACGAACGGGCGAACAACACGCTGACGCTTGACGCCAAGACGCTGGCGCCGACGGGCCATCGCCGCTATGCCGACCTGCCGTTGGGACAGAAGCTGGTCGGCTCGTTCTTCCCGCTGCATTCGGGGGATTATTTCGGCGTCGTCGGCTTGGTGGTGTTTATGCTGGCGAGCCTCGCCATGCCATTGTTCGCCGTGACGGGCTGGATTTTCTATCTGGCGCGCCGCAAGCGCAAGAAAGCCAAGGCGGCCGAAGCGGCGAAGACCGCGGCGGCATAACACAAAAAAGACCCCCCAATCCTGCTATCAGATTCACACATTTCTTGAGGCTTTGATTTTCCCACTTTTTTCGTCACCCCGGCGAAGGCCGGGGTCCAGGGCAATTCGAATACGTTGCTCAAATGCTCTGGATTCCGGCCTTCGCCGGAATGACGATGAAAAGTCAAAAGTTAGGTCAAAGCGCAAGATGTGTGCATCTACTAACCCAATCCTGAGGGAGGTCTTTTTTAGTTCCACGAAAAGAACCGGCGGTTACGCCGCCGGCGCCGCCAAAACCGCCAAGATGCGGAACGCGCCGTCGTCGGTGTCCAAGGCCTCGCCGCCTTCCGGCAACGACTCAACCACCGCGAATTCCTGCACGCCGCCGGCGAACAGCAAGTCGTCCTTCACCGGCGCCAGCAAAGCCGCGACATCGGCCGGGGCGGAAGGACCGGGGGCGACCGTCAGACGCGCCACCGGCGTCTTCAACGACACCTTGGCGAGGCTCTTGGCCTTGCGCACCGCGGCCAGAATGGCGACCGCGGCGTCGCCCGTCGCTTCCGCCGCCTCGTCAATCACCATGTCCTCCGCCTTCGGCCAATAGCCGCGGGCGTGGATCGAACCCGCTTTGTCGTGCCGGGCGGTGAACAGGCCCTGATAGATTTCTTCCGTCATGAACGGCAGCACCGGGGCGAACAGCCGCAGCACGGTTTCCAGCGTGTGGAACAGGGCGTAGCGGGCCGACGCCTTGTCGGCCTCGCCGCCGACGTCGCCATAGGCGCGGCCCTTCACCAGCTCCAAATAATTGTCGCAGAAGGCGTCCCAGAAGAAGCGTTCGACGGCGTTGAGCGCGTCGGCGTATTCGTATTTGGCGTTTTCGTCCGTCGCGGTCTGGAGCGTGCGCGCCAGCTTGGCGAGGATCCATTTATCCAGCGCGCCGGTGACCAGACCGGCCGCGGCGTCAGCCTTCGGCGTGGTCGGCGCGTCGCCCAAATCGGCGATGTGGCCGCCGACAAAGCGCGCGGCGTTCCACAGCTTGGTGGTCAAGCGCTTGCCGATTTTCAGCACGTCTTCCGACAAGGCGGTGTCGAGGCCAAGCCGCGACGTGGCGGTCCAATAACGCACGCAGTCGGCGCCGTATTTTTCCAGCAGGCTGTGCGGCGTCACCACGTTGCCCTTGGACTTGGACATCTTCGAGCGGTCTTCCGCCAGGCACCAGCCGGAAATCGCGATGTCCTGCCACGGGGCCTTGTCTTCGTGCAGCATCGCCTTGACGATGGTGTAGAACGCCCAGGTGCGGATGATCTCGTGCGCTTGCGGACGCAGGTGCGACGGGAACAGCTTAGCGTGGCGGTCGGGGTCGATCATCATGCCTTCGGCGACGCCGTGGCTGTTGATCTGCGGCGACACCGACGAGGTGGCCCAGGTGTCCATCACGTCGGGATCGGGCTCGACTTCGTGGGCTTCATAGCCGCGCGGCAGATCGACCAGCGGGTTGACCGGCAAATCGTCGGGGTGGGCGGCGAGGATCTTGCCTTCTTCGCCGGGGCGCTTGGAGTACCAGAACGGGAAGGGCACGCCGAAATAGCGCTGGCGGCTGATGCACCAATCCCATTTCAGGTTTTCCACCCAAATCTCATAACGCACCCGCATGTAATCGGGATGCCAGTTGATTTGCCGGCCCTTTTCGATCAGCGCCGCCTTCTTATCCAGCACCTTCACGAACCATTGCGGCGTGACGATGATTTCCAAGGGTGCGCCGGAACGTTCGGCGCACGGCACCATGCGCTTGACTTCCTGCTTGACCCCCAGGACGCCGGCGGCCTCCAGCAACTCGACCACTTTGGTCTTGGCCTGCTTGACCGTCAGGCCCTTCAGCGCCGCAATGGCTTCGCGGGCCTTTTCCAAGTCCACCGACGGCCAGTCGGCGCCGCCGAACTCCGGCATGTCGGTCATGCGGCCGGAATGATCGACGATGACGCGGGTCGGCAGGCCGTGTTGATGCCACCATTCGATGTCGGTGGTGTCGCCGAAGGTGCAGCACATCACAATGCCGGTGCCCTTTTCCGGGTCGGCCTTTTCATCGGCCAGAATCGGCACCGGCACGCCGTAGAGCGGCGAAATGGCGTTCCTGCCCAGCAGCTCGCCGGCTTTTGGGTGGTCGGGGTGAATCAGCAAGGCGCCGCAAGCGCCGATCAACTCCGGCCGCGTCGTGGCGATGGTGACGGTTCCGCCGCCTTCCAGGCCGAAGTTCACATCCCACATGAAGCCCGGCATTTCCTTTTCCACCACTTCGGCTTGCGCCAAGGCGGTGCGGTCGGCAGGGTCCCACAACGAGGGCTGCGGCTTGCGGGTCAGGTGCCCCTTATTGAACAGATCGAGCACTGAAGACTGCGAGGTCTTCATGCTGTGCGGGCTGATGGTCTGGTATTCCAGCGCCCAATCCACCGACAAGGCGATGGCGGAAAACAGGTTGCGGAAATCCTGTTCCGATTCCTGCACCACCTCGTGGCAAATCTTGATGAAGTCGGCGCGGGACATGTCGGCCGCGCGAATGCCGCGCACTTTTTCCACCAGCCGTTCTGTGGGTAGGCCGTTGTCGTCAAAGCCGATGGGGTAGCAAACATTCTTGCCCGCCATGCGCTGGAAACGGGCGATCAGGTCGGTCTGCGTATAAGAATAGATATGCCCCATGTGCAGATAGCCCGAAACGGTGGGCGGGGGCGTGTCGATGACGTATGACGTGTCGCGGCTTTCCGTCGGGTTCCAGGCGTAGACGCGGGCGCCGTTGACGCGCGGGCGCTCCCATTCGGCGCGCCACTTGGCTTCCACGGCTTGCAGATCGTACTTGTCGGACATCATGACGGAGCGTTCCCAACGGACGGTGCGGACGGTTGCGACGAAGGGCATGAGTTGCCCCAAGACGGCAAGCTTTGCAAGGCGCGAGTTGCTGCAAACGCGATAAAACCTGTCAAGATTTGGGCTCGCCGCGGGCGGGGCGCTGAATTGACTTTGCGTGCGTATTGACCGACAATGAAAGCTTCATCGCCTTACCCGCTTGGTGATCGCCGCGCATCGGTGAATTTACAATTCGGAAACCATGTTCGGGGCAGCGTTGAATCTATGACCGGGGTGGACGCTTGGGCTTGACCGCCGCCCCGCCGCAACAGGGCCGAGGTGCTTGGGAATGAAGCAGACCGCCAAGTATGCCGCCGCCAGCCGTCCGCCTTCGGACGACCCGCGCGACGTGGAGGCGTGGGCGCTGGCCGAAGCGTCGCGCCGGCTGATCGACGCCGCCCGCGACCCCGACGACGTCGAAGGGCTGCGCGGCGCTTTGCAGTTGAATCAGCGTTTGTGGACGATTTTTCAGGCGGCGATCACCGAGGAAGATTGCCCGATGCCGCCGGATTTGCGCACCAACGTCGCGGCTTTGTCGCTGCTGGTGGATCGTGAAACCGTGGCGCGGCTGATTGATCTCGACGTCACCAAGCTGGAAACCCTCATCAACATTAACCGCAATGTCGCCGGCGGCTTGTCGGTGAAGCTGGAGGGCGCGCCCAAGGCCATCCCGCAAGAAGCGGTGCCGCTCGACGCTCTG
>CALGOL010000122.1 GCA_937960755.1 uncultured Azospirillum sp. | reverse complement strand
TCAGACAGGAAGGCGGCCCGCCGCCGCAGCAACTCCCTCGCCCGAGGAACCAGACGGTAGACATGCCGGTCGACAAACAGGCCGAACGGTTTGTTCGACGCGACAAGATACAGCAACGGCGTGCTGGGGCTGTCGAGCAAAAAGGCGTCGGCCTGATCCATGGCTTGTTCAAGCGGCGTTTCCCCGACGACATCGTAGCGTGAAGAGGAAACGTTTTCCTTCAGCCAGTCGAAAACCGGCGATATGAGTTGCGGATAACGATGCGCCAGCGGCGGCTTAAGGACAAGCCGAACGTCGGCGCGCGCCAGGACGCCCTCAACCAAGCGCCGTTGGAACCGCCAGAACGCGATGTCGGGGGGGTAGACGTAACCGATATAGCGATTATCGCCGGGAATGGACGACATCACATACATCAAGCGGCGCTGCGGCGAGGGGGAGGCGACCGCCGGCGCGGCGCGCATCTCCCGCATCGCCTTATAAACCCACTGCGCCCCGGTGGCGGCCGGCCGCGCCCGCTTTGTGGCGGGACGCCAGCGGGCGAGATCGGAAGGACGCTTGAACGTTTCATAACTGCCTGGGCCGCCCACTAAAAAGAAATCGGCGTTGGCCAAATCGTAGCGTTCGTGCATCGGCAGCAGGGAATATCCAAGAAAACCGCCGTAATGAAAGGTGACGAAAGGCGCGCCGACAGCCGTCGCCGCGGCGCCCAGCAGATAATTTTGCCCCACCATGCCGCCGCTGGCGATGGCGACCGGCGCCCCAAGCCGCCGCAATCCTTCTTCCAAAAAAGGCGCGATCATCAGCATGCTCCGCACGACGTTCATCACCAAGAGCCGCAGATAGCCGCCGATCAATGCGGACAGGTCAACCCCGGCCTTAACGAACAGCGGCTTAATCGTCGGGTGGTTTAACGTCCGCTCCAGCGCCGCCTGCACCGCGGCGTCCGCGGCGGCGGCGTAAGCCTGGGGCTGGGCGGCGGCGTAAATTTCATGCAATCCGCATTGCCCCCCGCCCAAAACCTCGACCCAGTATTTGAAAAAATCGCTGTCGAGCGCGTTTTCCAGATTATGGACCAGCAAAGGCGCGCCTGGGCGCGAGCGCCCGACGGGAAGGGCCGTCGCCTGGGGCTGCGCATATGGCGGCGTATAGTCATGCCGGACAGGCGGCGGCGTGGGGTCGGCGACCGCGATCAACCGGACGTTCTTAGCGGCGGCGACTTGCGGCGTCAGAGCGGTGGTCAGCGACCAGACCGGCTTGTCGAGCAGTTCAAGGCCGAAAACCTGGTATGGCGGCCGGTTGAAGCCGACGACGACGGACGGGCGCAACGCGTCGAACGCCGCCGCCAGCGGCGATACCCGGTTGGTCAGCGCGTCCAGAAAACCCTTCATGGGATGGAAGATCGCGCGCAGCGACACCCATTCGGCGCGGGGAATCGCGCGCGCCGCTTCGTGCAGCGCCGCATCGAAACAATCCGCCAGCGTCTCCAGCCGGTCAATGTTGGCGTCGCCGTCGGCGACCAGCGCGCCGTCGGGGGTAAACTCTTCGATGATCCGATGCGCCAGACCTTCGCGCTCCAGGACGTAATCCGCCTCCGGCGTCACGGCGACCAGCGTCAAGACCCGCCAGTCCGCAACCTGCGTCCGCAGCGCGTCGAACTGCTGTTTCGTCTCCAAAAACGCCGCGGCGGAAAAAGTCGTTCGGTCGGGCTGGGTCATCGACGGGCGAACGCGGTCAAGGTGTCGGTCTGGTCCAGGGCGGCGAGCCGGGCTTCATAGGCGCGTTCCAGCGCTGGCGAATCAAGAAATCCCCACGCCTCATGCCCTCCCGGCGCGCCATGCCGCAGCCAGCGCAGATGGTTTGACAGGGGATAGCGCTGCTGGCCGACGGGTTCGGTCAGGCGGTCCAACACATCAAACAGAGAAATCACGTCGAAAACCTGATTTTCCAGTTCATCAACTGAAGCGAAGATGGCCGAAGCGAACACGGCATGTCCGCGGGTGACGGCGGCGCGCTGCGCGGCGTTCCGGTCAACGTCCGCCACCTTACAGGCCATATGATCAAGACGCCCGCAACATCCCGAATTAACCTCCAGCCGCCGCCGACCGGCCGGCGTCATGACGACGCCTGCGACCGCCGTCACTTCGACATCGGCCTTATGTTGATAATAATCAGGAGGCAAACTAGCATCCAATAAGAAAATTACACCAAGACGATCACATCGACTGAATATCGACATGGCCTTGCACCTTATTTGCATATGGTCGCTAGCACAATATCCTTTCTATAAATTTTCCGTCTGCTGGCTTAGCGGCGGCGGCGCTTGCTGGTCAATGAAGCGCGCAAGATTGAACGCGCCCGTTTTCTCAAGGCTACGCCTCATGAACGAACGTGCGCGCGCCCCGCGCCTATCTCCCCAAACATCGCATCGTGCTTGCGCCTCGTTTCTGTTCTCCTCGCCGAGAGCGACGAGGAATGGATGAACGGAAGAATCTACCTCTCCATGGATGTCTGGCGCGCTACTCTGAGAAACGCCTCTCATCAATTTACAGAAAACGAGGCGCGCTATCTTTCTGTTGGTTTGGCGTCGAGTGAAAGGCATACTGCTTTGCAAACATTGAAGCTGTGGAGTTCCTTATGGCGTCCCGGATTTTGCTTGTTGTGTACGATAACGGCTCATTCATTCACGCCTTCCCGATGGGAGCCGCCTATATCGCCGCAACCTTACGGGAAAAAGGTCATGAAGTCACAATCTACAATCAAGATGTTTACCATTATCCTGACGAACATTTAACCACGTTTTTAGATGAAAATCCGTTCGATGTGATCGGCATCGGCGTTATCGGCGGATATTACCAGTATCGTAAGCTGTTGAAGCTGTCGGAGGCGGTAAACCGTTCGCGCAACCGGCCCTATTTCGTCTTGGGCGGTCACGGCCCCAGTCCCGATCCGCAATATTTCCTGCGCAAGACCGGCGCCGACGCGGTGGTGATGGGCGAAGGCGAGATCACCACCGTTGAATTGGTGGCGGCGCTGGAGAACAAGACCCCGTTGGCCGACGTTTCCGGGTTAACCTTTCGTGACGGCGACAAATTCATCACCACGCCGGCGCGGCTTCTGATCAATGACTTGGAAACCATCCCATGGCCTGCGCGGGACCTGTTTCCGGTTGAATATTACCGACTGATCCGCATGCCCCACGCCACAGCGCAAGATTTCACCTTACCTGTGCTGTCGGGGCGCGGCTGCACCTTCCGCTGCACGTTCTGTTACCGTATGGACACCGGGCACCGCGCTCGCGCCCATGAACCAATTCTCGACGAAATTGAATACCTGCAAAAACGCTGGTCGATCACCTATATCGATTTCATGGATGAGCTGCTGATGACCTCAAAGCAGCGGACTATTGAATTTTGTGAAGCGATTTTGCACCGCAATCTTAAATTCAAATGGTTTTGCAACGGCCGCCTTAACTACGCCACGCCGGAAGTTTTAGACATAATGAAACGGGCAGGCTGTGTATTCATTAATTATGGGATTGAATCTGTGGACAATACCGTGCTGAAAAATATGCAAAAAGCACTACGATATGAGCAAATTATTCCCGGAATTGAAAATACATTGAAATCAGGAATCAGCCCAGGGCTCAATATTATTTATGGCAATATCGGCGACAACCGGGAAACACTAAAAAAATCTGTAGAATTTCTACTGAAATACGATGATCAGGCGCAAGTCCGCACTATTCGCCCCGTCACCCCGTATCCAGGATCGCCGCTGTATGACGAGGCGGTGCGGCGCGGCATGATTAAGGATTGCGAGGATTTTTACGAGGTCAAGCACAGCAATTCGGATTTGCTGACGGTCAACTTTACCGAGTTGTCCGACGACGAGTTTTACGATGCTTTGCTCGAGGCGAATAACATATTGATCAGAAACTCTTTTCAGAAAGGTATGGAAAACACGCTGCAAACCGCTCACCGGCTTTATAAAGAGAGGGATGCGACTTTCCGCGGTTTCCGTCCGATCTAGCCTGGTCAGGCGACGTTTTTTTTAAGGCGACCGTCGTCTCTATCGGTTGAGGCGACGGTTTTTTTTAGATATATGGTGCGCGAGGCGGCCGGACGCGCCACAGATGATAACCCGTGTTGCGTCGTTTCCCATAGATATGAAGGACCGTGTCTGATGATTGGTGAGGGTGAAGCCGCCGGCAACGACATTCGCGATACGGCTTGGCCGATCGCCGAGCACGTCTACCTGATCGCGGAAATCGGCATCAACCATAACGGCAGCATGGATATCGCCAAGCAGCTGATCGATATGGCGAAAAAAGCCGGATGCGATGCTGTGAAATTTCAAAAGCGCACCATCGACATCGTTTATCCTGCCGACGTTTTGGCGCAGCCGCGTGAAAGCCCGTGGGGAACGACCCAGCGGGCGCAAAAAGAAGGGCTGGAGTTCAGCGAAGCGCAGTACGACGAAATCGCCGCTTACTGCCGTTCGACCGGCATCGAGTGGTTCGCTTCGGCGTGGGATGCGGAAAGCCAAAAATTCCTGCGCAAATATAACCTAAAGCATAATAAAGTCGCTTCAGCCATGACAACCAACCTGCCGTTTCTGGAAACGGTGGCGGAAGAAAAGCGCACGACATTTTTATCCACCGGCATGTGCTCATACGAAGATATCAATGCGGCGATGGCGATTTTCCGCCGCCATGACTGCCCGGTGGTGCTGATGCATACGGTGTCGGAATACCCCGCTCCTGAAAGCACGCTTAATTTGTTGCAAATCCCTGAGCTGCGTCGGCGTTACAGCTGTCCGGTGGGCTATTCGGGCCATGAACCCTCCGTTTCCCCGTCGTTGATGGCGGCGATGCTGGGCGCCGTCGCGATCGAACGGCACATCACGCTTGACCGCGCCATGTACGGCAGCGATCAGGCGGCGTCGCTGGAAAAGGCCGGATTGGAGTCGCTGGTGGCGCAGATCCGCAAAATTCCGCTGGTTCTGGGCGACGGCGTCAAGCGGATAACCCCGACCGAACAGGGCGTCGCCAAAAAGCTGCGCTACTGGACGGCGTGACTGATCGATGCGCTACTGTTTCGACATTGACGGCACCCTCTGCACCAATACCGAAGGCGCGTACGAGGAAGCCAAGCCGCTTGCCGCAGTGATCGCCAGGGTCAATCGGCTGTATGACGAAGGCCATGAAATCTTGCTGTGCACGGCGCGCGGTTCGACCACCGGCATTGACTGGCGCGAACTGACCGAGCGGCAAATGGCCGCTTGGGGCGTTAAGTATCATGCTCTTTTCATGGGGAAGCCGACGGCGGATCTCTATGTCGACGACAAAGCCATTAATGTCGCGGAATGGATGGCGGGCGAACCTGCGCAGTAGGGCGATTTCATCAGCGCGCCGGCCGGCGGCCAAGCGGCGATTGAGCGTCGCCGTCTTCGCATAAAAAGATCCAGCAGTCATTTTACACGAAGACGATACGCAAGAAAAACGCCCGAGAGGAAAATTCCTTGTCCGCATCGGCTCTCGCCCTCATCCCCGCCCGCGGCGGCTCCAAAGGCGTTCCGGGCAAAAACATCCGCCCCTTGGGCGGCTTTCCCGTCATTGCATGGTCGATTGCCGCCGCCCGGCTGTGTCCGGCGATAGACCGGGTGATCGTATCCACCGACAGCCCGGAAATCGCCGCCGTCGCCCGTCGTTTCGGCGCGGAGACGCCGTTTTTGCGTCCGGCCGAACTGGCGAGCGATACGGCAGGCGACCGCGACGTGATCTTGCACCTGCTGCGATGGCTGCAAAGCGCGGAAGGAGCGGCCCCGTCGCTGGTGGTCCATTTGCGGCCCACCACCCCTTTGCGCGATCCTGTGGAAATCGCCCGCGCCGTCGCCGCGCTGAACGCCGCGCCGCAGGCGACCGCCTTGCGGTCGGCGCACGCCTTGCCGGAACCGCCGCAGAAAATGTTCGGCGTTGATGGCGGCCTGTTCGTCGGCCTGTTTCCCCACGACCCCCGGCCGGAATATTACAACTTGCCGCGCCAGGTTTTTCCGCCGGCTTATCTGCCCAACGGCTATGTCGACGTGGTGCGCGGCGACTTCGTCTTATCGGGCGAGGCGCTGCACGGACCGCGCATCCTCGCCCATGTCACCCCGCCGGCGATTGAAATCGACACGATGGAAGACCTCGACCGCTTGGAGTACATCTTGGAGCGGCGGGGCCACCCGCTGCTTGAGCATCTGCGTAATTTCGTCTGATCGACCCCGACTTTACGGACCGGCATGCCCGACACGGCCTATTCCTTATCCGCCGACGCCAATGCGACGATTGAAACCCGCTGGCGGCGCATCGTCACGCCCATTCCGGCCCCCGGCGCCGTGGAGTTGATGGCGGCGCTGGAGACCTGCGAGTCCCGCGCCATGCACGGCCAATTGCCGGTGGAATGGGATCGGGCGGAAGATTTTCAGGTCTTCGACCGCCACGGCAACGCCTGGATCGACTTCACCTCCAGCATCTTCGTCGCCAACGCCGGACACGCCAACCCGCGCATCAAGGCGGCCTTGCTGCATGAAATCGAAAACGGCGCCTGGCACGCCTACACCTACGTCACCGCCGTCAGAGCGAGGTATCTGAAGCGTCTGGTCGACGCCGCGCCCGCCCCGCTGACCAAAGCCTGGTTGGCGTCTTCCGGATCGGAAGCGACGGAATGCGGGTTGCGCCTGATGCGGCTGTACGCCCAGGCCAAAGGCAAGCGCCGTCCGGGGATTTTATGTTGGAACGGGGCCTATCACGGCCGCACCATGGGGGCGGCTTCGCTCAGCGGCTCGCCGGCCTCCCGCGCCTGGATGGGGTTCGATCCGCCGCACGTCTTCCGTCTGGATTTTCCCTTTCCCTGGACGCTGGAAGGCCGCGGCGGCGCCGAGCAGGCCAAGGCCGACATCGCCCGGCTGGAGGCCGAAGGGGTGGACCCGGCGCAAGACCTGGGCGGCCTGCTGATGGAAAGCTATCAGGGCTGGGCCGCCGCGTTTTACCCGCAAGACTATGTGCGAACCTTCGCCGATTGGGCCCGCGCCCATGACGTGCTGGTGGGGTTCGACGACATTCAGGCCGGTTTCGCCCGCACCGGAAAAATGTTCGCCTACGAGCATTACGGGGTGGAGGCCGACGTGCTGTGCCTGGGCAAGGGCATCAGCTCCAGCCTGCCGCTGTCGGCGACGCTGGCCCGCGCCGACGTGATGGATCTGTTCGGCGTCGGGACCATGAGCGCCACCCATTCGGCGCATCCCTTGTCGTGCGCCGCGGCGCTGGCCAATCTTGAAGAAATTGAACGGCTCGACCTGCCGCGGGAAGCGGCGCGCCGCGGCGCCTTGTTGTTCGACCGGCTGGAAGGCTTGCGTCGGCGCTTTCCCGACCGGGTGTCCCATGTGCTGGGCCGCGGGCTGATCGCCGCCGTCTTGCTGAAGGACCCCGTCACCGGCGCGCCCGACGGCGCGACCGCCTCCGCCGCTTGCCGCAACGCCCTGCGCAACGGCTTGATTTTGGTGCATACCGGGCGGGAGTCCATCAAGATCGGTCCGCCGCTCACCATCGCCGACGACGCGCTGATGGAAGGGCTCGACGTTCTGGAAGCGGCGCTGGCCGAAGCCGTGGCGGCCAACGCCATTTTGGACGGCGCTATTTTGGACGGCGCCCGATGATCCGCGCCGTTCGCCACGCCGGGATCGTCGTCGAAGACCTGGAGCGCATGCTGGCGTTTTATTGCGGCGTGTTGGGTCTGGAGCGGCGGGCGCTGGCTAACGAAGCGGGGCCGTTCGTCGACGGTCTGCTGGGCTTCGCCGATACGCAAGTAACCACGGCGAAGCTGGCGGCGCCGGAAGGACCGACGCTGGTGGAGCTGCTGCATTTTACGTCGCCGCCGTCGCCGCCGCGCCGACCGTTGGCGACCAATACGCCGGGGCCGACCCATATCGCCTTCACCGTCGCCGATCTTGACGCTTTGCGGCCGCGGCTGGAGGCGGCGGGGGCGGTCTTCAACGCGCCGCCCGCCTTGTCGCCGGACGGCGGGGTTAAAGTCGCTTATATTCGCGACCCCGAAGGCAATTTTCTTGAACTGGTGGAGCCGGTCGCCCGATGAGCGTTACGCAATCTCCCGCCGTCGCCATTATGCAAGGCCGTTTGCTGCCGCCCTATGAGGGGCGCTTTCAGGCTTTCCCCGCCACCCGCTGGCGGGAGGAGTTGCCGCTGGCCCGCGCCGCCGGGCTGGACGGGATCGAGTGGATTTACGAAAAGCCCGGCGAAGCGCTGAACCCCATGGCCGACGACGCCGGGCAGGCCGAGTTGCGGGCGCTGTGCGACGCCAACGGCGTTTTCGTCCGCTCCATCTGCGCCGATTATTATATGACCGAACGGCTGCTGGACGCCGACGCCCAGCCGGTGGAGGCCAATCTGCGCCACCTTGATCAGCTGATCGGGCGGGCGGGGCGTTTCGGCATCGCCTATATCATCCTGCCGTTCGTCGACGCTTCTTCGCTGCGCGCCCCCGCCGCCGTCGCGGCGCTGCCGGGGATTTTACGTCGGCTGCTGCCGGCGGCCCGCGCCGCCGGGGTGGAGCTGCATCTGGAGACCGACCTGCCGCCCGCCGTGTTCGCCAATCTGCTGGCGGCGGTGAACGACCCGCTGGTTAAAGCTAATTTCGACATCGGCAACAGCGCGTCGCTCGGCTATGACCCGACCGAGGAGTTGACGGCGCTCGCCCCTTGGCTCGGCAGCGTCCACGTCAAGGACCGCGCGCTTGGCGGCGGCACCGTGCCGCTGGGAACCGGAAACGCCGATCTGCCGACCTGCTTTCGCCTGATTCGTCAGGCGGGATTTAAGCGATGGTTTGTTTTGCAGGTCGCCAGAGCCGCGCCGGACGGAGCGGATATTGACGAAACGGCGTTGGCGCGGATAAACCGCGCCTTCGTGCAAAAACAATGGGCGAACTTGCGGCAGGGCGTCTGACCCGACGGGAGCGGCGATGGATCTCGGACTTGCAGACGCTTCGGTTCTGGTCGCCGGCTCCAGCCGCGGCATCGGCTTGGCGGTGGCGCGCGGCTTTTTGGCGGAAGGCGCGCGGGTGACGATCACCGGCCGCGACGCCGCCGGGCTGGA
>CALGOL010000121.1 GCA_937960755.1 uncultured Azospirillum sp. | reverse complement strand
GCCGCCGGGACCGCCGCCCGCCGCCGCCTCCGCCGCCGCTTCCGCCTCCGCCGCTTCGTCTTTGGCGCGTTTGCGCGGGAAATACCAAGCGGCGTAACCCACCACCGCGGCCACCGGCGCGAAGGTCAGCAACGGCATGCCGGGCAGCAGCGCCAGCACGACGATGGCCCCGGCCGACAAGGCGAGCGCCGCCGAATGATTGGTCAACTGCCCGACCACCGCTTTGTCGGTCGAGCCGCCCATGCCGGCCTTCGACACCAGGAAGCCGGCGGAAATCGAGATCACCAGCGCCGGAATCTGCGACACCAGACCGTCGCCGATGGTCAGCTTGGTGAAGGTGTCCAACGCCTCCATGAACGGCATGCCGTGGCGCAAGGTCGCCAGCGTCACGCCGCCGATGATGTTGATGAACATGATGATCAGACCGGCGACGGCGTCGCCCTTGACGAACTTCGAGGCGCCGTCCATCGAGCCGAAGAAGGCGCTTTCGTCCTCCAGCTCCTTGCGGCGTTCGCGCGCCGTGGTCTCGTCGATCATGCCGGCCGACAAATCGGCGTCGATCGCCATCTGCTTGCCGGGCATGGCGTCCAAGGTGAAACGCGCCGCCACTTCGGCGATGCGGCCGGAACCCGCGGTGATGACCTTGAAGTTCACGATGGTCAAAATGGCGTAAATGATAATGCCGATGATGAAGTCGCCGCCCATCACGAAGCCGGCGAAGGCCTGAATGACGTGCCCCGCCGCGTCGGTGCCTTCATGCCCCTGTGTCAAAATCAGACGGGTCGACGCCATGTTGAGCGCAAGCCGCAGCAGCGTGGTGATGAGCAGGATGGTGGGGTATGAGGACAGTTGCAGTGGTTTGTCGATGAACAGCACCACCATCAAGATCAACACCGATACGGTGATGTTGACCCCAAGCATCATGTCGAGCAGCAGCGCCGGCATCGGCATAATGAGGCAGACGATAATCAGCACGATGCCGAACGCCATGGCGATGTCGCCGCGCAGGATCGATTTTTTGGCGAGCGCGTACATCTCGCCGAAAGCCGCCATGTTGGAGCTTCCGCCGCCTCCGCCGCCGCCAGGGCCGCCGCCGCCTTGTTCCATCAACGCCATGGGTTACATCCGGCCTTGCTGCTTTCGCGTCACGTGTAAGCCCGCTCCTCGGCGCCGGGCGGCGGCACCGCCAGCCCTTCGTCGCTGTACTGCTTCAGCTTGTTGCGCAGCGTGCGGATCGAAATGCCCAGTATGTTGGCGGCGTGGGTGCGATTGCCCAGAGTGTGCTGCAAGGTTTCCAGAATAAGATCGCGCTCGACGTCCGACACCGTGCGGCCCACCAGCCCGGCCACCGGACTGCCGCCGCCCGTCGATTGCTGCGCCGTAGGCTGGGCGGCCGTTGGCTGGACCGGAGGCGGCGCGGCGGGAGCCTGCGGCGGCTGAACATAGACCGGCTGGCTGGGAACGGCGGCGTAGGGACTGGCGGCGTAGGGGTTGGGCGGATAGGATCGCATCGGCTGCGATTGCGGCTGCGGCTGAACCGGCTGGCGCGGCGCCGGCGGCACGGTTCCCGACGGATAGGCGAAGGGATTGGCCACCGGCGAATGCGTCGGAATCGCCGACCCGCCGGCCCCTTCCGGGGCGAAAGCCGCCGACGACAGCATGACCGCCTCAGGCCCGATCACCGGCCCTGGCGACAGCAGCACGGCGCGGTGCATGGTGTTTTCCAACTCGCGCACGTTGCCGCGCCAGTGGTGCGCCATCAGCATCGCCATGGCTTCTTGGCCCAGGCGCTTTTCCCCCAGGCCGTTGGCTTCGGCGTATTTGCGGATGAAATGATCGGCGATCAACGGGATGTCCGCCGGGCGTTCGCGCAAAGACGGCAAGCGCACGTTCAGCACGTTGAGGCGGAAGAACAAGTCTTCACGAAAATTGCCAGCCTTGACCTCGGCTTCCAAATCGCGGTTGGAGGTGGCGATCAGGCGGACGTTGATCTTGATCGGCTGGGTCGATCCGACGCGATCGATTTCCCGCTCCTGAATGGCGCGCAGCAGCTTGGCTTGCAGCCGCGGATGCATTTCCGACAATTCGTCCAGCAACAGCGTGCCGTTGTTGGCTTCTTCGAACTTGCCGATGCGCCGCGCCACCGCGCCGGTGAAAGCGCCCTTCTCGTGGCCGAACAGTTCGGATTCCAGCAGATTTTCCGGGATGGCGGCGCAGTTGACGGCGACGAAATTCTCGTTCGCCCGCCGGCTCTTGCGGTGGATGTAGCGCGCCATCAACTCTTTGCCGGTGCCGCTTTCGCCGGTGATGAACACGGAAGCGTCGGAAGGCGCGATCTGGTCGGCCAGCCGCAACACCGCCTGCATCGCCGGGTCCTGGCTGACGATGGCGTGGCTTTCCTCCGCCACCGCCGCCAGCACGGCGGCGATCAGTTCGGCGTCGGGGGGGAGAGGCAGGTATTCCTTGGCCCCCGCGCGTATCGCCCGCACGGCGGCCGAAGCGTCGGTGCCGATGCCGCAGGCCACCACCGGAATCGTGATGCGTTCAGTCTTTAGGCTGTCGACAAAGCGAGCGATGTCCAGTTTGACGTCGATCAGCACCAGATCGGCGCCGGCCGCGGCGCGCAAGGCCGCCATCGCGCCTTCGATGCTGTCGGTGTGCGACACCTTCGCCCCGCGTTGCATGGCGATCTTGCCCGCGGTGGTGATGTAGCCTTCCAGAGTGCCGACAATGAGCAGGCGCATGCTTTCACGCTCCCCTTGGGGATGATTTGCCGTGACCGAGATCGGCCGCGGCGGTTGAAAGTTTTCGACCCGGCGGCAGGACCGCGTTGAGCAGCATTTCCAGCCGCCGGGTGTTCTCTTGCCGGGCGATGGACACCGCGGCGGTCATATACAGACTTTTTATCAGCGCGTCGTCGTCGGCGCTGCGATCCACCTTCGCGGCCAGCGGGGCCAGCACCACGTTGCCGAGCACGGCGCCGTAAAACGTCGTCAGCAGCGCCAAAGCCATGGCTGGACCGATGGCCGCCGGGTCGGACAGGCCGCCCAGCATCTGCACCAGCCCCACCAGCGTGCCGATCAATCCCATGGCCGGGGCGACGTCGGCGGCGCGGCGCAAGACGGCGGCGCTTTTGGTTCGCCGCGTCGCCGACGCCTCCAGTTCGCCGCTCAACACCCGCTCGACGTCGTCGGGGGGCAGCCCTTCGACGATCAGCGCGATGGAGCGATGCAGATAGGGGTCGTGGCGCAGTTCGGGCAAGATGTTCTTCAGCGTTTCCGGCCCGCTGCGCCGCGCCGCTTCCGCCAGCAGCATGACTTGGCGCGCCACCGACAACGGGTCCGGCGCACGCAGCACCAGCATTTGCGCCGCCGTGCGCAGCGCCGTTCCAACGTCGCCCAGCGAGAACGAAGCGGTGGCCACCGCCAGCGTGCCGCCAAATACAATCAGCAACGACGGCGGATCAAGAAACGCCCGCAGGCTGCCGCCCGCCGTCATCGCCACCAGGATGACGCCCAAGGCCGCCGCCACGCCGATCAGCGTCGCCGCATCCACCCCGTCGCGCGGGCGTATTTGCGGCCGGCCATGGGACGGGCCATGGGATGG
>CALGOL010000120.1 GCA_937960755.1 uncultured Azospirillum sp. | reverse complement strand
CGCCGGGCGGGTCGGGGCGGCTTGGGACGGCGACACCGTGTTGGGCGCGGTTTGCGTCGGGGCCGGCGCGCTTTGGGTGCGCTCGCCGCGGCTGCCGATGGACGATGAAGAGGAGGAGGAGTTTTTGCCGGCGCGGGCGAAGGCGTCCGTGGCGGCGGCGGTGAAGGTCAAGGCCGTCGCAAGCGCGGCGACGAAAGCGATGCGTCGGTTGCGGGGTCTTTTCATGGGGGTGTTTCCGTCCGGTTGAGTGCGTCTGGCGCATGGCGCAGTTGCGCATATGGCGACGCTGCGGACGGATTTTAAGTCCCGGATGCGGGATTAACGCAGATGACGGGCGATTTCTTCCGGCAGCTTGCCGGCCAGCGCCAGCAGACGGCATTTGAACAGCGCCGCCACCGTCATCGCGTCGGTGATCTCGCCGTTCATCGCCATGGCGAAGGCGTCGGCGAAGGGAACGCGGCGGGTTTGCAGCCGTTCCGTCTCATCCGGGCTGTCGGCGCCTTGGGTCAAATCCCAGGCGAGGAAAAGATAGGCGGTTTCATCGGTGATGCAGTTGGATAGATGCAAGGTTTGCAGCGGCAGCCAATGCGCCGCGCTCAGCCCGGTCTCTTCCGCCAATTCCCGCTGAACCGCGGTCAGCGGGTCGCCGTCGCGCGGGCCGCCGCCTTCCGGCATTTCCCAGGAATACAGCCCCAAGGGAAAGCGATACTGCCCCACCAGCGTCACCGACCCGTCGTCGTGCAGCGGCACCACCCCGGTGGCGAGGCTGGCGGGATGCACCACGCCGTAAATCCCCGGTTTGCCGGCCGGGGTCAGCACTTGATGCTCCACCACCCGCATCCACGGGTTGGCGTAGATCTCTTTGCTGTCCAGCACGGTCCAGGGATTTGCGGTCGGGTCGGTCATTGACGGGGCCTTGTCGCTTACTTTCTCGCCGCCTGCTCCGCCTTCTTGGCGATGCGATAGGCGTGCAGCAGGGGTTCGGTGTAGCCGCTGGGCTGTTCCAGCCCCTTGAACACCAAGTCGCATGCCGCCTTAAAGGCGATGGACGTGTCGAAGTTGCCGGCCATCGGCTCATACAGCGGGTCGCCGGCGTTCTGGCCGTCCACCACCGCCGCCATGCGCTTCATGGTCTCCATCACCTGTTCCGCCGTGCAGACGCCGTGATGCAGCCAATTCGCCATGTGCTGGCTGGAGATGCGCAAGGTGGCGCGGTCTTCCATCAGGCCGACATTGTTGATGTCCGGCACCTTGGAGCAGCCGACGCCCTGGTCGATCCAGCGCACGACGTAACCCAGAATGCCTTGGGCGTTGTTGTCCAGCTCCTGCTGGATTTCCTCCGCCGACCAGTTGATCCCGCGAGCGACCGGCACGGTCAGGATGTCGTCGAGGGAGGCGCGGGCGCGGCTCTTCAGTTCCGCCTGACGCGCCGCCACCGACACCTTGTGATAGTGCAGCGCGTGCAGCGCGGCGGCGGTGGGCGACGGCACCCAAGCGGTGTTGGCGCCCGCCAGCGGATGACCGATCTTGGTCTTCAGCATGTCGGCCATCAGGTCGGGCATCGCCCACATGCCCTTGCCGATCTGGGCGCGGCCGGGCAGGCCGCACAGCAAGCCGGCATCAACGTTCCAATCCTCATACGCCTTGATCCAGGCCGAGGTCTTCATGTCGCCCTTGCGGATCATCGGCCCGGCGTGCATCGAGGTGTGCATCTCGTCGCCGGTGCGGTCGAGGAAGCCGGTGTTGATGAACACCACGCGGGCCGAGGCGGCGCGGATGCATTCCTTGAGGTTCACCGTGGTGCGGCGCTCCTCGTCCATGATGCCCATTTTCAGGGTGTTGCGGGCGAGGCCAAGCGCATCTTCGACGCGGGCGAACAGCGTGTCGGCGAAGGCGACTTCTTCCGGCCCGTGCATCTTCGGCTTGACGATGTTGACCGAGCCGGCGCGGCTGTTGCGATAGGGCGCGTTCGCCGGCTTCTTCAGGTCATGGATGGCGATCAGCGACGTCACCATGGCGTCGATGATCCCTTCCGGCGCTTCCGACCCGTCTTCCAGCAATACGGCGTTGTTGGTCATCAGATGACCGACGTTGCGCACCAGCATCAGCGAGCGGCCGTGCAGGGTCAGGGTCGAACCGTCCGGTGCTGTGTAAACCCGGTCGGGGTTGAGCTTGCGCTCCACCACCCCGGCGCCCTTGGGGAAGCTGGCGGTCAGCGTCCCCTGCATCAGCCCCAGCCAGTTGCGATAGACCGTCACCTTGTCTTCGGCGTCCACCGCGGCGACCGAATCTTCACAGTCCATGATGGCGGTCAGCGCCGCTTCGACAATCAGGTCGGCGACGCCGGCCGGGTCGTCCTTGCCGATGGCCGTCGACCGATCAATGACGATTTCCAGATGCAGGCCGTTGTTCTTCAGCAGCACGGCGGCGGGAGCGGCGGCGTCGCCGCGATAGCCCGCCAGCTTTTCCGGCTGGGCCAGACCGACGGCGGCCCCGTTGGTCAGCGTCACCACCAGCGCGCCGTCGACCACGGCGTAGCCGGCGGCGTCCTTGTGCGAACCGGCGGTCAAGGGGGCGGCTTCATCCAGCACGTCGCGGGCGAAGGCGATGACGCGGGCGCCGCGCGCCGGGTTATAGCCCTTGCCGGGAGCCAGTTCGCCATCCTGCGGAATGGCGTCCGTGCCGTAGAGCGCGTCGTAGAGGCTGCCCCAGCGGGCGTTGGCGGCGTTGAGCGCATAGCGGGCGTTCATCACCGGCACCACCAATTGCGGGCCGGCGGTGGCGGCGATTTCCGCATCGACGCTGGCGGTGGTCACGGCGAAATCGTCGCCTTCCGGCACGAGATAGCCGATGTCGGTCAGGAAAGCCTTGTAGGCGGCGAAGTCTTGCGGCTTGCCCTGCTGGTCCTTGTGCCAGGCGTCGATCTTGGCTTGCAGATCGTCGCGCTTGGCGAGCAGCGCGCGGTTAACCGGGGCGAGGTCGTGCAGGATCGCATCGAACGCCGCCCAGAAATGAGCGGAATCGACGCCGGTTCCCGGCAGCGCTTCGGTTTCGACAAAGCGATGCAGTTCCGCCGCCACGCTGAGTTTACCGACCTTCACCCGTTCCATGCCACTACTCCCGATGATGCGCGCCGCCTTGCGGCCAGCGTTTTCCCCGGCGTTTTTCCGGCATTTCAGGTGGCAAGGCAAGACGTTTTCGCCGCGGCGCCGTTGGGGCCTTGCGCCCGACGATTCAGCGCAAAGCCCCGTGATCTTTACGGCGATTTACAAAACCGCGCGCTGGTCATTCAGGTTAATCGCTTGAAGCGGCGCCAAAGCCCTCTCCCCCCTGGGGAGAGGGTTGGGTGAGGGGGAAAACCTCGCCAGCTTTGTACTTTTTCCGGCCGTTCGGCCGTACGCCCCCTCACCCTGAGCCTGCGGCTCTTCCCTCTCCCCAGGGGGGAGAGGGACGTGTTTCTGTCTGCGATTACCCTGGTCGGTTACTCGGCGAGGAACGCCTTGATGTCGTCGGCGGCTTGCTGGATCAGATTGACGCCGTTGAGGTGGCCCAGCGGACCTTCCAGCACCTTCACCCGCACGGGCAGGCCTTGCTTCTTTAACGCCTCCGCCCAATAGGCCGACTGGGCGGGGGGGAAGATCAAATCGCCCGCGGCGGGCAGGAACAGGAATTTCGCCTTGATTTTGCCGATGTCGGCGGCGACGTCCATGGTTTGGCTGGCCTTGGCGAGATAGAGGAAATGGTTGGCGTCGGCGAACTTCGCCCGCGCCGCGCCGGCGTCGTTCAAGAACGCCTCGACCTTGTATTGCGCGTTCAGCGAATCGGCGGGGTTGGCGTCGGGCTTGGCCCAATCATTGTTGAAGCGCTCCGCCCAGCCGGTTTGCAGCGCATCGACGGTCACGGCTTGTAAAGCGACCGACAAACCGCGCAGCGGCGGCTTTTGCGGATCATAACCGCCGCCCGCCCAATCGGGGTCCAGCAGGATCGGGTCCATCCAGCCCTTCAGCATGGCGATGCTGTAGGGATGCACCCGCAGGCCCGGCGAGATCACCGCCGCCACCCGCTCCACCATCTCGGGATAGCGCGCCGCCCACACCACGGCTTGCAGCGAGCCCATCGACGCCCCGGCGACGGCGGTCAGCTTCTTGACCCCCAGACTGTCGAGCAGTTTTTTTTGCGCCTCGACAAAGTCGGCGATGGTCAGTTGCGGGAAGCTCAGGCCGTAGGGCTTGCCGGTGGCCGGGTCGATGCTGGCCGGGCCGGTGGTGACGACTTTGGGGTCGAACGGGTTGAGGTTGGCCAGCGTGTCGGTGGAAATCACATAATATTTGTCGGTGTCGATGGCCTTGCCGGGGCCGATGATCGAATCCCAATAGCCCGCCGCCTTGTCGTCGGCGGCGTATTTGCCGGCGGCGTGCGAGCTGCCGGAAAAGAAATGGCAGATCAGCACGACGTTGCTCATGTCGGCGTTGGGCTTGCCATAAGCTTCCCAGCCGAACTTGACGTCGCGCACCGTGGCGCCGGTGTGGGTGGTGAACGCCGGCAGGGTGAAAACCTGCTTTTCCACCAGCATGGCCGCGGCGGCGAGCGGCTTGTCTTGCGCCCGCGCCTGCGGCGATGCGGTGAAAGCGAACAGCGCGACGGCGGCGAGCGCCGCCCGGCCGGCGCGCCAACCTGCTTTATACGTTTGAAAGAACATGCGCCTTCTTCCCCCCTCGACGACGCGCCCGGCGCTTACGGCGCGCCGGCTGGCGACTGGAACGTCAGAGATTTG
>CALGOL010000119.1 GCA_937960755.1 uncultured Azospirillum sp. | reverse complement strand
CTTGGCCCCGCCGCCCCCCGCTCCGTTCGACGCTCATTCGGCCGACGCCTTCGTCTGGCGCGCCGACCCCGACCGGCTGGAGCCGGTGGCCCGCGTCAACCGCGTCGACATCCGCCTGCTGCAAGGCGTCGACCGCCAGCGCGACATCCTCTTGGCCAACACCCGCCAATTCGCCCACGGCCGCCCGGCCAACAATGCGTTGCTGTGGGGGGCGCGCGGCATGGGCAAAAGCTCGCTGGTCAAGGCGGTTCACGCCGCCGTGACGGCGGAGGACGCGGCGCGCGGCGTGACGGCTGGTCTGGCGCTGGCGGAAATCCACCGCGAAGACATCCCGACCCTGCCGCGGCTGCTGGCGCTGCTGCGCCACACCGAACGCCGCTTCCTGCTGTTTTGCGACGATCTGTCGTTCGACAAGGACGACGCGCACTACAAATCGCTGAAAGCGGTGCTGGAGGGCGGCGTTGAAGGCCGCCCCGACAACGTGCTGTTCTACGCCACCTCCAACCGCCGCCACCTGATGCCGCGGGACATGATCGACAATGAGCGGTCCACCGCCATCAACCCGGCCGAAGCGGTGGAAGAAAAAGTCTCGCTGTCCGACCGCTTCGGGCTGTGGCTGGGCTTTTACAACTGCGACCAGGACACCTTCTTCGCCATGGTCGAAGGCTACGCCGCGGCGCTGAAGCTCGACGTTTCGACCGAACGGCTGCGGGCCGAAGCGGTGGAATGGTCGGTGACCAGAGGCGCCCGTTCCGGCCGCGTCGCCTGGCAGTTCATCCAAGACCTCGCCGGCCGCCTGTCCACGGCCGGCTAGTCCAGCCCGGAGGCCGGCTGATCTTGGTTCGCCCTATTGTCACTTCGTCCGCAAGCCGGCCAGCGCCGCCCGCAGCTTGGCGAGGTCCGCCGGGTCGCTGTCGGGATGGCACGCCAGCGACAGCACGGTTTTCTTGAAGGTCAGCAACGGCTTGACCGCGCCGGCGGCGCCTTGCTGCTGCGCCAGATACGGCCCCAGCTCCGAACCGGTGGCCCAATAATCGATTCGGCCGTTAATCAGCTTGGGCACGTTGAGGTCGTCGCGCGGCGCGGCTTCGACCTTATGGCCTTCCTTTTCCAAGAACAGCGAAATGGCGTCGCCGGAATAACCGCCGATGCTCTTGCCGCGAACCTCCTCCAGCGCCCCCACCGCCCCGGCGTCGGCGCGACCAAACAATACCCAGTTGTTTTCCGCCAGCGGACCGACCCAGGCGAACAGCGGCTTGCGCTCTTCGGTCTCGGTGGTGCTGTAAACGCAAACGTTCTTTTGCGTCTGCGCCAGATGAATGGCGCGGTTCCACGGCAGCATGTCGATCTTGTAGGCGACGCCCGCCTTGTCGAACATCGCTTTCACCAAGTCGGTGGCGATGCCGGTGATTTCCCCGTTATAAGTCATGTTGTAGGGGGGATATTCTTCGGTGGTGATGAGAAAATCGGCGGCCCAGGCGGGCGAGGCGAAGACCGGCGCGGCGACGGCGCTCAGGAACGCGGCGGCGACGGCGCATTGCAAAATTTTGCGGCGCATGACGTTTCTCCGGAAGGTGGGGCTTGGCTTTCAGCTTATGCGCCGGGTTGTTTACAATGGCGTGTCGGTTTTTCGACGGCGTGAAGAAGCATAAATTAGGTATGGAAGTACGCCGCCATGGCCACTCTCGCTGAAGCTTTAAGCCTCGCCTTTGATCTGGTCGGCGCCGGCCGCTGGGACGAGGCGCGGGAGCTGAGATCGGAAGAGCACACGTCTGAACTCCAGTCACCTTGTAATCTCGT
>CALGOL010000118.1 GCA_937960755.1 uncultured Azospirillum sp. | reverse complement strand
CGTGCCGACGGCGGCCCCTGCGCCCAGTTGCGGCGCGCCGGAGACAAGCCCGGCGGCAATGCCGGGGCCGAAGATGCCGAGACCGAACAAGGCAAGGGCCGCCAGCACCAGCGACATGGCTTGGGTGATGTTTGGCTCCTGCCCCTGCAAGGCGGTGACGAACTGATCGAAAAAGCTGGAGCCGATGCCGACGATGACGGCCAGCACCATCACCTTGACGCCAGAGGCGATGACGTTGCCGAGCACCCGTTCAGCCAGAAACGCCGTCTTGTTCCACAGCGCAAACGGCACGAGCACGAAGCCGGCCAGGGTCGTCAGCTTGAATTCCAAAATGGTGATGAACAGCTGCACGGCCAGAATAAAGAAGGCGAGGATCACCACGAACCACGCGGCCAGCAGCACGATGATGGTCAGAAAATTTTCAAAGAAACTGGTCACGCCGAGCAAGGCGCCGACCTGCCGCAACAAGGGGTGCGCGGCTTCAAATCCAATTCCGGCCAGCTTGCCGGGGCGTAAAAGATCCTGCGGATTGAGGCCGCTGGCCGTGGCGTGCAGCCCCATGCCGACGAAGGAGCGGTAAAGGATGTCGGAGAGACCTGAAAAATTGTTCAGGATGAAGGCGAAACTGCCGACCGCCAGCACCTTTTTCAACAGGCGGGGAATGATGTCGCCTTGGTCGTCGAGCACCCAGAACAATCCAGCCAGAGTGACGTCGATGCTGATCAGCAAGGTGGTCAGGGTGGCGACATCCCCCGACAGCAATCCGAATCCGCTGTCGATGGCGCGAATGAAGGTCGCCATGAAGGCGTCGATGACGTTGAGATCGTTCATGGGGCCGCCTCACTTCGCTGTATAGGCCTTGCCGGTGCCGAGAAACCGTTCGGTCGCCGCTTTCGCCGCCGCCTGCCCTTGCGCTTTACGCGCCTGTTCCAGTGCTTCGGCGCGGTATTGCGCCGCCATCAAGGACTGGATCTGAAGCTGCTGTTTGGCGGTGAGGGCGATCAACTGGTTGGCCGCCTGCTGCGCCTGAAGGCTTCCCACCGCGTTTTGGCTGGCGACGACAAGATCGGACAGCGTCAGGCTGTCAGCCCGGACGTTTTCGACCACCGCCGCCTGAGTGGTCATGGTCTGGCGAAAGGCGTTCATCGCGCTCCGCCAGCGTTCTTCCGCATCGGTGACGGTTTGGCTGAGGGTGCGGTCCGCCGGCGGCTGGCCGGGAAACTGCTGTTGCAGGGCGGTTTGCGTGCCTTCGACCGTGAAGGCGATGCCTTCGGCCTGGCTCATCAGGCCGTTGATCCGCGCCATCGCTGTGTTGATCTGGCCGAGCGAGGAGAAATCCAGATTTTGCAGGTTCTTCGCCATGTTCTGCAACATGACGGCTTGATTCTGTAGGGCCAAAATCTGGTGGTTGATCTGCTCCAGCGCGCGGGCCGCTTGCAGGACGTTTTCGGCATGGTTGGCGGGATCATAGACGGTCAGGGCCGCCGCTGGCCCGTGAGGGACGGCAAGGGACGCCGCGAGCAGCAGGAGGGCGACGGCATTGCGGCAGGGTTTGGCGGTCATGGCGTGGTCTCCCCGGCAGGATTGAGCAGGTCCGCCGCCCAAGGCAGCCCTTTGGCGGCAAGAAAGGCGGCGGCGAAATGGTCGGGCGTTTCGGCGAGCAGACGGTCGATCAGCCGCTGATCTTCGGGCGTGGAGGCGCCGCAGAGGGCAAGGGCGAGGGGGCCAAGCCCCAACTCGAACAGCCGGTTGCCGCGACGGGATTGCAGGTAATAGTGCCGTTTCGGCGTCGCGCCGGCGATCAGGGCGATCTGGCGGTCGTTGAAGCCGAAAGCTTCATACGCCGCCCTGCCATGCGGTTCGATGGCCCGGTCGTTGGGAAGGAAAATCCGCTGCGGACAACTTTCGACAAGGATCGGAGCGATGGCGCTGCCGGCAATGTCGGCCAGAGATTGGGTGGCGAACACCACCGCGACGTTCTTTTTTCGCAGCACCTTCAGCCATTCGCGGATGCGGGCGGCGAAGATCGGAGTGTCGAGAAACACCCAGGCTTCGTCGAGGATGAGCAAGGTCGGCCGCCCGTCGAAATCATCCTCCAGCCGGTGAAACAGATAGGTCAGCACCGGCAGCACGACGCTGGGCTGGCGCAGCAAATCCTCGGTTTCAAAGCGCTGCACGTCGCTGAGGGTAAGACGGTGATCCGCCGCATCCAGCAACCGGCCAAACGGCCCGTCCAGCGTGTAGGGCTGCAAGGCGGCTTTCAGCGGGTTTGATTGCACCAGCACCGACAGGCCGGTGAGGGTGCGTTCCTCCGGCGGGGCGGCGGCGAGGCTGGTCAGGGCGGACCACACCGCCGCTTTGACGTCCGGGGTGAGAGTGATTTTCTCATGCGCCAGCAGATCGCCGACCCATTCCGCCGCCCAGGCGCGTTCCGCTGGCTCGTCGATCCGGCGCAGCGGCTGGAAGATGGCGGCGCCTTCCCCGCCCAACGCATGGTGCGTCCCGCCCATGGCCAGAACGGCGGCGCGGGCGGAATTGCCCTTGTCGAACAGGATGACGCGGGCGTTTCGGTAGCGGCGGAATTGCAGCGCGAGCAAAGCCGGCAACACCGATTTCCCGGCCCCGGTCGGGCCGACGATCAGCAGGTGACCCCCAGGAAACCCAATGGTTCGCCGACATGGGTGGAAAGGCGAAACGGCGTGGCGCCCCCGGTTTCGGCCACCAGCAGCGGCGGTCCCTGCAAGTGAGGGTTTCCCGCCGGCCCGGCCCACACCGCCGACAGCGGCATGAGATGGGCGAGATTGAGGGTGTGGACCAGCGGCTGGCGGACATTGGCATACACATGGCCCGGCAACGACCCCAACCATGCCTCCACGGCATTGACGTTTTCGCGGATGGTGGCGAACCCCATCCCGTTCACGATCCGCTCCACCGTCCGCGCTTTATCCTCGGCGGTTTGCCGGTCATCGTCCCACACGGTGATGGTGGCGGTCAGATAGCCGAAGGCGACATGCCCTATCGAAAAATGATTTTTCTGCTGAAATGGGACTGAAAAATATTGACTTCCATACCCTATCTGTAGCGTTATAATCGTGTTTAATACTATATTGGAGATGGCTATGGCAAAAATAATTTGTTTATTCAACCATAAAGGTGGCGTCAGCAAGACTACAACCGTATTCAATCTCAGTTGGATGCTCGCCGAGATGGGAAAAAAGGTGATAATGGCCGATTTTGACCCGCAATGCAACCTTACTGGTATGGTTCTTGGTTATCAAAGGATCGATAGTTTAGACGATTTTTATAAATCAATACCGGCAAATAATATTAAAGATGCGCTGTCGCCAGCTTTTGAATCAAAGCCACGGTCAATTGTTGGCGCAGATTGCTGCAATATAGAATCTCGAGATAATTTATTTTTGCTTCCAGGACACATCGGGGTTTCAGAGTATGAAACAACTTTGGGTATAGCTCAAGAGTTAGGCGGCTCTCTCTTGGCATTGAAAAATCTCCCCGGGTCACTTCGCTTTGCGCTAGACCGGACTGCGGAAAAGTACGAAGCTGATTATGTTTTTGTTGATATGAGTCCAAGCCTCGGCCCAATTAATCAGAATTTGTTAATGATAAGCGATCATTTTATTGTTCCCTTACATCCTGATTATTTCTCAACAATGGCGTTATCATCTTTGGCGAAAACACTTCCCCGATGGAAAGCATGGGCTAATACTGCGTATGAAATTGAAACTCTAAGAAATACAGACTATCCATTTCCAAAACCAAAAGCTACTTACATAGGCGCTATTATTCAAAAATATCGTCCCCGCAATGGGCGAGCTAGCTCTGCCTTTCAGCGGTGGATTGACCAACTTACTAATGGACTTAAAGATTTGCTTGTTCCAAGCATGGAAAAAGCAGGATTGCTTGATATTGGCGTATTTAGCGAAAAATCTGGCATTCAGCCCTGGGAGCCAATCATGGAGGTTTCCGATTTTAATAGTCTAATAGCAATATCACAAGAAAACCAAGTTCCTATATATTCTATAACTGAAGATATGGCTCGTCAGCAGGGGGCCGTATGGGAACAGACAGTAAAAAATATGAAAACTTTCAAAGATTCGTTCAGAGAATGTGCAGAGAAAATTATTAAACTTACGGAATAATAAAACGGAATAATAAAAATGTCTCCCATATCATACTTTGATTCAGTTTGGCAGAGATGTGAAGAAATAAAAGTTCTTCACTCTTTTCTTCAGTCAAATTTAACATCGGCACTATCAACCGACGAATTGCTTAGATCTGAGTGGGTCGCACGCGTTAGCGCGCTTGATTTATATATTCATGAGCTAATATTTCAGAATATGCTACTCATTTTCCAGGGGCGGAAAGAGAAAGGTACTAGTTTTCATAAATTTGAGTGTTCGTCCGAAGCATTATTAAGAATAAAAAATTCAGAACATAGAGTTGAACAAGATCTGGCATTTGATCTTGAAGTTAGAAGAAAATTATCTCGGGTTACCTATCAATTCCCAGAAGATATTGCTGATGGCGTAAGGCTTATTTCCAAGTGTGAATTATGGAATTCTGTGGCCATAAAAAGAGGGGCTAACGAGCAGAATAAAATTTCTGCAGGGAAACAAATAAGAAATACATTATCGTTAATAATTCAGCGAAGAAATAAAATTGTTCATGAAGGGGATTTGCAACCTGAACCACCCCGCACCCAATGGAAAATAGATAGAGCCGACGTTGACGAAGCATCTAGTTTTATTCATGATATTGTTTATTCGATTGATAGCATTTTAAGTAGCTAGCGCCCCAAGTTTTGAGGCATTTAAGCGCGTCGGCATCTTGCGTCTCTCCGACAAATTTCCGCCAGCAGCGCGTTGGTCAGGATGGTCCTGTCCGGCATCACCCCGCCCCGGCAGTTCGGCGCTGACCACCGGATGGTCGGCATGGGCTTCGCGGCGGACATGGCTCGCCACCAGCCGGATGATCCGTTCGACGTCGTTACCCGGCAGCCGCTCCCCAGTGTCAATCCGGCCTTGGCCCAATCGGTCCAGTCGCACGCTGCCGTCGGGGTTGATCATCACCTCGATAACGGCGGGATCGGCCAGCGCGGCGGTGATGACCGGCCCGAACGCGGTGCGCAGCATGGCGCGACGACGGTCCTGCGATTCGGTGGCGGGGGACGTGGTCGTGGCGGGAGGCATGGTCATGGTGTGGTCTCCTTTTGGGGTTCGGTTGCCTTGATCCCATCGCCGCCGGTCGGGTCGCCGGGTTTGGCGTCGCCGAGGCTGCGGCCGCCTTCGGCCATGCGGCGTCCGACCTGATCGACAAAGGACTGGAAGCGGTTGCGCCCCACCGCCCGCATCGCGGCGTCGGGTTCGGGCAGCGGGGCGGTGACGGTCAGTTGGTAGCGGACGAACAGCGCGAGGCTTTCCAGCAGCACCTGCCCGTCGCGTTCGATCCGGTTCAGTTGCGCGCTGATGCGGTTCAGCCGCAGCCCGAAACGGTCATCCAGTTCCTGCGCCCCCCGGCGGTTCAGCCATGCGGCCAGCGTTTCGGCGAGCAGGGCCGATTTGCTGGCCCCCGGCTTGGCGGCCAGCGCCTCCAGCCGTTCGCTGAGGTCGGGGTCGAGAAAAAGCTGGTGGCGGATTTTGGCGCGTTTCATCGTTTCCTCCCTCAAAAGTCGGACAGCAGGTCGCGGTCGGCTCCCTGATTGACCGCATGGGCGCGGGCCACCGGATCGAGGCCCCGCAGCCGGTCGATGGCGCGTTGGTCGGCGGCGAAATCGTCGTCATCATCGGCGGCCCCGAAAACCTGCCCAGGATCGTTCTCCGGGGGCGGGGCGAAGAGTTCCTCCGCCAGACCGGGATGACGCTGTTGCTGCACCCCGCCGCCGTCGGTCTCGGCCCCGTCGCCATCCGCCGCATTGTCGTCGCCGATGGCGGCGGCAAGCCGCGCATCCGGGCGGCAGACCTGCCCGCTCCAATCGTCGGGGCGAGGGGCGGGTTTGTCCTGAAAGCCATCCGCCGCAAGATCGGGGGCCGGCAGCACCCGGCGGATGAAATTATCGTCCTCGTAATAGCGCAGCTTTTTGGCCCGGATCGGGGCCAGCCCCGAAACAAGAACCAACTCGTCGGCGGGCGGCAGTTGCATCACCTCGCCGGGGGTCAGCAACGGGCGCGCGGTTTCCTGGCGGCTGACCATGACGTGCGACAGCCAGGGGGCCAGCCGATGGCCGGCATAGTTGCGCTGGGCACGAATCTCGGTGGCCGTGCCGAGCGCGTCCGACACGCGCTTGGCGGTGCGCTCGTCGTTACTGCTGAAGGCGATGCGGACGTGGCAGTTGTCGAGAATGGCGTTGTTTTCGCCGTAAGCCTTGGAAATCTGGTTCAGCGATTGGGCGATCAGATAGGCGCGGATGCCGTATCCCGCCATGAAGGCCAGCGCGGTCTCAAAGAAGTCCAGCCGCCCCAGTGCCGGGAATTCGTCCAGCATCATCAGCAGTTGATGTTTACGAAGTTTGGCCGGGTCGCCTTCCAGCTTTTCGGTCAGACGGCGGCCAATCTGATTGAGCACCAGCCGCACCAACGGCTTGGTGCGGGAAATGTCGGACGGCGGAATGACGAGGTAGAGGGAAACCGGGCGGGCCGTGTCCATGAGATCGGCGATGCGCCAGTCGCAGGCCGAGGTGGTCAAGTCCACCACCGGATCGCGGTAGAGGCCGAGAAACGACATGGCGGTGGACAGAACGCCCGAACGTTCATTCTCCGACTTGTTCATCACCTCGCGGGCGGCGGAGGCGACCACGGGATGGACTTTCGGCTGCTCCGGCGTGCCGAGATGGTTAGTTTCCATCATGCGGCGCAGCGTGCTGGCGAAGGTGCGTTGCGGGTCGGACAGGAAGGCCGCAACCCGCGCCAGCGTTTTTTCTTCCTCGGCGTAGAGGATATGCAGGATCGCGCCCACCAGCAGCGCGTGGCTGGTTTTCTCCCAATGGTTCCGCCGTTCCAAGGCCCCTTCGGGATCGACCAGCACGTCGGCGATGTTCTGAACGTCGCGGACCTCGTTCACGCCCTTGCGGACTTCGAGGAGCGGATTGTAACGGGCGGAACGCGGATCGGTCGGGTTGAACAGCAGGCAGTGCGAGAACTGTGACCGCCAACCCGCCGTCAGCTGCCAATTTTCCCCCTTGATGTCATGAACCACCGCCGATCCGGTCCAGGTCAACAGGGTCGGCACCACCAGCCCGACACCCTTGCCGGACCGGGGCGGCGCATAGGCCATGATATGTTCCGGCCCGTCATGGCGCAGATAGCGGTCGCCGAAACGACCCAGAAAGACGCCCGCCGGACGAAACAATCCGGCGGCCCCGATCTCCCGCCGCGACGCCCAGCGCGAGGAGCCGTAGGTGGTGGCCCGCCGATTTTGCCGCGCCCGCCACAGGGAGCCGATAATGGCCGCAGCGCAGCCCATGAAACCGCTGCCCGCCGCCACCATCCCGGCGCGGTCGAACACGTCCGGGGCATAAGCATCAAAGGCGTACCACCACGGGAACAGCTGCCACGGCCGATAGACCGGCAGACCGAACAGCACGAACCACGGCGCGCCAAGCTGCGCCTGATACCCCAGCATCGCCGCCGCCCACTGCGTCGCCGCCCACACCCCGGCGACGATAATGGCGAAAACGACCAGAATCTGGCCGATGAGGATTTTGGTTGGCGTCATGCCCGAGCTCTCCCGCCCGCGCGGCAGGATCGCCGCAGCGTGAGATCAAGGGTCGGACAGATAGATTTTTATTGAAAGTCAGATGGTTACGACGAGGCATCCTTTATCTACGCCCTCGCCTCCGGCGGGATTGGCGCCAATCGCACCCGCCGCATTTCAGCCGCTCACGTTGAACCGGTTGGCGCGCATCCGGGTGAGTTCGGCGGCCACGATCTCCGGCGAAAGGCGGGACACGCCGAAACGCTCCAGCAGGGATTCCGCCAGCGGCGTCACCAGCCCGACGAGATCGGTTTCGACGGCAGCAACGGTCGCGCTTGCGTTCAGTACAGCCGTGTCGGTGCGCGCCCGTCTGCCACCCGAATACCCGCCGCCGAAATAATCGACGCTGAGCGGCGACATCCAGGCTTTGAGATCACGCCCCTGTAAGCCGGAATAATGGGCACGCAGATGGATGGTGACGCCATCGGTCATCCGCGTCATCAGTCGGGCCAGTTGGGCCGCGTGCAGGAAGGCTTCTCCCAGCCGCCAGATCGGCAAGGTGGCGTCGAAGATTGTGCCGGGGGGAAAGGTTTCCTGCGCATCTTCTGGGTAGCCGCGGATCAGGACAAGGCGTCCTTCCGGCGCTGCGCGCCAGAAATCGCAGTGAGCGGCGTCAAGCAGCGGATGGTCAAAACCGGGCTTATCGCCAAGCCAGCATTCGACGACACCATCGACCTCACGCGGCGCCAATTCGTCCCGCTGGGGCAGCCAGAACATCGGCCAGCCGGTATGCGGCGCCATGGCCTGCCGCAACAGGCCGATGAGCTTATGCGGATCGCCGGCCTTGAGGTCCCCCTCCAGCGCGTAATCAATCCGGTAGCTGCCATGGGAGAAACGCGCCGGCGACTCCTTGGGCAAGTCCCGGATCAGCCCATGCCAGCGGGCAACCGCATCACGCACGAAGGCGTCCTGCGTTCCTTCTGCGGACGGTTCCTCCACCAAACCGACTACCCGCAGGATGGCGAGGGCTTTGCCCAGTGACAGTGTTTGCTCGGCACGGTCGAAGGCGATCATGGTCGGGATACTGACACCGGCCAGCGCGGCATGTTCCTTCTGGGTCAGTTTTTCCGCCTTGCGGCGACGCAGTGCTTCGGTGACCAGTGCCGGCCAGTTCAGCGGTGCTATTCCTCCAGAAGACGCAGGCATTGGCCCCTCACAATCTCGGCAAAGCGCGCCCCGAACGGGTCGCGCCCGGCGTCCGTGTCCGGTAGCAGCTTGCCGGCCGCTCGGGCCTTGGTCCTGAGATCGCGGAAGGTACGGGTGATGGTCGCCCGCGACAACCCGATCCGTTCGCCGAACGCCGTCAGCGCGACCCGGTCCACGGCATCCAGGGAGATGGGTGCACCACCGAGCGCCAAGGCCAATCGCTGACTGAAACCTTCCCCGGCATAGACGCCGACATTCACCACGTCGTAGGTCGGCGACAGCCGCAGCCCTTCGGGCCGTTCCAACAGCGTGAAGTTCTTGAGATGGGCGTCGCCATTGGCGACCAGTACGAAGGCGACCAGCCGCTTGAAGAAACGGGCGAGGTCGATCTCCGGGCGGGCCGAATGAGCGCGGATCACCGCAGCGACGTCCGCGTAATCCGCGTCGTATTTGCCGGCATGATCTGCCCCGGCCGGTTTGCTGAGGATCTGGGTGAAATCCTCCGCCCGCAGCTTAGCCCCATCCGGTGTGCGGTCGAAGCGGGTGACGATCAGCGCGGTTTCGTCCAGACCCGTCACCCGGTCGAGGCTGAAGGCGGTGACTTCGTCGGGACCGAGCACGGCGGTCAGCCAGCGCAGACAGAGATGTTCGTTGCGCACCAGGGTCGGCAGCGCTTCCGAATTGAACTTGGCGATGCAGGGGGCGGGGCCGGTCGCGTCGGCGGGACGAAAAGCATTGGCCGCAGCATCGTGGCGGACCAGCAGCTTGCGCTGGACACCGGATAGGGTTCGTCCGGCGGCGATGGTCTCGCTGGCAGTCCCTGCGTTGGCCGGTTCGGTTTCTGGAAGCACCCCGATGGCGCCGATGCAGTCCGCCCCATAGCGCAGCAACAGGCCGAGATCGTCTTCCTCGGCGACATGCGAGACCCGCGCCTGCTGTTCGCGCAGCCAGCCTTCGGCGCCGAGTTGCTGGAAGAACGGATGCACGCCCACCTGCCAGCTGAACTCCCGACGGGAGACCGGAAAGGCGCAGGCAATGGTCTCCGCCCACCCGGCGTGGTACACAAAGCGGGTCCCCCCGGTCGCCGTCTCTTCGAGACGTCCGGCGATTTGATCCTTGAAAGATACCTGAGCGGATCGCAGCTTGTCGGTCATGTAAAACTCACTCCAGAGAAGTCTCCCGTCAATCTAGGTCATAAAATAAACTATAGCTTATTTTATGCTGCTGTTCAATAGAGATACTCAGTTTATACTCAGCACAGCATCACGACACGCTCTGCCCGCGTGACCTTCCGAAGCTCCAGGAGATGTCCTCACCACGCAGGATGCCCGAGACCTGCTGACCGAGTTGGCGTTCCAGCACCGGCCGCCACGGCACCAGGGTGAAGTCGCGGGCGCGTTCGACGACGGCGTATTGGCCGCTGGCGAGATCGACGCTGCGGCGCAGGGTCCCTTCGATGCGCGAACCGGAGCGCGCCTCGGCATAGGGCCGCGCCAGCTCCGCCGCGAGTTCCCGCCCGGCCTCGGCGAGTTCGCGGCGGCGTAGCGTCTCGATCAGGTCGGTGCGGTAGAGGGTCCGGCCTTGTTGCTCCTCGGCCAGCCCCTCGGCGATCAGCCACTGCCGGCGGCGTGCCTGCGCCGCGCGCACCTCGCGTCCGAAGCCGCCGTCGCGGAGATGTTCGGGATCGGTAGCCACGAGTTCGCGGTCGATCCAGGTCGCCGCCTGTAGGGTGACGAGGCGGTCGAGCGGGATCGCCGACAGCGTCCGCACCGTCACCGGCGCATCGCGCGGCAGTCGCGCCTCGTAGGCGACCGCGCGGTCGAGATGGTCGGGGGCGATGGTCCAGACCCCGTCGGCGCCGCGTTCGACGCTTGCCATCACCCGCCGCATCGCCTCGAGCCGCCGGACATGGGTCTCGGCGAAGCGTTCGGTGGCGGTCGGATCGTGGCGGAGATGGAGATCGATGCTGTAGCGTCCGTCATGTGCGGTCGCCACCGCCGCCACCGTGCGATCGACCGCGCGCGCGGCAGGCGGTCCCTTCGGCTCGATCCGCACGATCGCATCGGCAGGCAGCGGCAGGGTGGCGTCGGCCTTGCCGATCTCGACATAATGGCTGAAGCCGTCGGTGCTATCGACGATCAGGTAATGGCGGTCGTTGAGTTCGTCGGCAAGACCGCGCGCGATCACCCGCCCGACGATGGGTGCCGTAAGACCCGCGTCCGGCGCATCGTCCCCGGCGGCATGGATCAGGCTGTCACCGACCGCGCGGGCGAGCCCCTTTTCGGTCAGGGCGCGTTGCAGCGTCTTGAGGATGTCGCCGCGCTCGCCCATCCGGCGCAACGTGGGCTCGATGTCGCCCGCGAGTTTCCAGCGGCCGGTTTCCACTTCTTCGGCGAGCCCCATCCGCGCCAGCGTCTGCAACCGGCCCATGCGCAGCGACTGGCGGAACGGATCGCGCTCCGTGACCGGTACCAGCCCGTCGGCATCCCTGTCGCGCAGCAGCCGGCGGTCGAGACTGGTCAGCCGTTCCTGATCCACCTCGCGGCGCAGCCGGGTTTCGATTTCCAGATCGCTGCGGGGGCCGAGGTCGAGCGACACCAGCTCTGCCGCGCGCTCACGCAGACCCTGGGTCAGATATTCGCGGGCGATGACGAGATCATGGCCGCGATCGTCGCGCCCGCGCACCATGATGTGGGTGTGCGGATGGGCAGTGTTGTAATGGTCCACCGCGACCCAATCGAGCTTGGTGCCGAGGTCCTGCTCCATCTGCGCCATCAGCCGGCGGGTCAGTGGCTTCAGATCCTCGTATTGGTCGCCGTCCTCCGCCGAGACGATGAAGCGGAACTGGTGCCGGTCGCCGTCGGCGCGGTTCAGGAACGCCTTGCCCTCGGCCTGATCACTGGCAGCGTCATAGAGCCGTCCCGGCTGCCCGTCACGGGTGACGCCATCGCGCTGAATGTAGCGCAGATGGGCGGCGGCATTCTGCATCCCCTTGCGGGCCAGTTTGACGATGCGTGATTTGACCACGGCGCGGCGGCTGCGCTGTGCGGCAAAGCGATCGCGCGACGAGAGCTGCCGTCCTGCCGTCGTCCCACGCCCGGTCTGACTGCCATGGAATTTTGAATTGGCGCCGACAGCCCGGCCCCCCGCCCGCATCGTCGCGCGCAGTACGCGATGGAGATATTTGCGGCTTCGTTTGCCATCGGTCCCGATACGTCCCAGCTTGGGGCGCAAATCATCGTCGCGGTTCATGGCTACTCCCGTTTTCTCTAGTAAAATCAACCGCCTGACGAGGATCGCCTCCAACCCATCGCAGGTGCCTCGCGAAAAAACGATGTGCAGACAACGACTTAGAGGTGTCTGAGAGACAACCCTTTAATCTTGCTTTGCATCGCCCCCATCGCCGTTCCCCGCCATCAGCCCCCCATCACCTCACCATCGCCGGTGCCGAGGATCGGGCGGCGTCCCGGCGACCACCGCCCGACCGGATCGAAAAGAGCCGGTGGCGGGGTCATCCCCCGCCGTGCCGGAAGGCGGATTCCGCCGCCGCCACATCGTCGAAACGCGTCAGTTTGAGCAGCGCGTGGACCCGCATTTCGCTGTCCACGAGACAGTTCGCGACGAAGTAACGGCCGCGGAAAAAGCCGATGATGCGCATCAATTCGGTGCCGTCTTCGTCGTCGTCGAAGCCATCGAACCGCCCGAGCGAACGCGTCCCGAACCGGCTTTCCCAGTGCAGGTCGGTGGCTTCCGCAGCGGCGAATTGCGCGGCGAAAGCGGGTGCGGTGTCGGCGCCATATTCTTCGACGAAGCTGGCGAGCAGTGCCGGATAACGGTCGCACGCGGCGTGCGGATGGATGTGAAACATGGTCATGTGAGCCTCCCTAGGTTGTCGTCCTCCTCATCGAGGACGTCCCCTGGAGATCGGCCGGCGGGGCGGCAGTCAGGGACGTCGAAGACGCCGCGCAGCGGGGCGTGGGGGAGCCAAAATGCGCGAGCATTTTGGGGGGACCGCGCCTCCTTGACGGCCGTGTCGTCCTGGCTGGTACACTGCAAAGACCGAGACGAGGCCCCCCTGGTGCAGCAAAGTACGGACCTCACCGCTGGCCCCCCGACAGAACAGTTGTGAGCGGGAAGAAAAGTTCGTTACCGCGCGGCGAGGGCGCTGGCGTGCCATCGGCAAGCACGACGAACAGCCCCCGGTCGTCGGGGTTGGACGGTGCGGCCGGCGGCGGTGCCGACGGTGAGGATTGCCGGAGCGGCGGTCGCGACGGGACGATGGCATGGGCGTCAATCTGCCGCGTCACCCGCCCGACATAGGCGCGGGTTTCGGCGGGCAGAGGTCTTCCGCCGCGCCAATCCTCGACGCGTCCGGGACCGGCATTATAGGCGGCGAACAGGTCGGGAAAGCCGTAGCGATCATACATGGCGCGGAGATAGGCGACGCCGGCCAGCACATTGTCGCGCGGGTTCCAGGGATCGGCGCCGAGATGGTGAGCGCGGCGCATTTCCGCCCAGGTTTCGGGCATCAACTGCATCAAACCCATGGCGCCTTTCGGCGACAGGCAGCGCGGATCGCCGTCGCTTTCGGCCCGCATCACCGCGCGCACCCAAGGCTCCGGCACCGCGAAACGCTGCGCCGCTTCGGCGATCAGATCGTGCCAGCGCTCGACATCATAATGGGGCGCCGCCTGCGGCGCGGCGCAGGCCGACAG
>CALGOL010000117.1 GCA_937960755.1 uncultured Azospirillum sp. | reverse complement strand
CGGTCTGCGTCGCCGTATCGCCGTTGGCATCGGTGGCGGTGGCGGTCACCGACAGATTGATCGCGCCGGCGAAGTCTTGCGGCGGGGTCAGCGTCAGGCCGGCCAGATCGCCCGATTCCAGCGTCCATGTGCCGTCGCCATTATCAACCCCGGCCGACAGGGTCGCCCCCGCAGGCACGCCGGCGATGGTGACGCTCAAGCTCTCCGAGCCGTCGAGATCGCCCAAAGCCGCCGAGACGTCGAGCGCAATCGCGCCGTCTTCCAGACCGGCGGCGTCGGGCAGTTCAGCGGCTGTGGTCGCCGTCACCGAACGCAACAGGAAATCGCTGTTGTTCCCCGATCGTCCGGCGCCGTCGTCCAGCGGCTTCATCGCCACCGAGCCGATCAGGCCGCCGAAGTCGGCGGCGTTCAATGTTACCGAAGCCAAGCCGTTGATCGTGCCGGCGACGTCGGCGTGACCCAGGACTTGGCCGTCGACGCCAAACACCGTCACCCGCGCCTTTTCAACATAGCCGCCGTCATAAGGCCCCTGATCCGGGCCGGCGACCGCCGGGTCGTTATGGCCGTCGAACAGCGCCGAGAGCTCCAACGTCACCGTTTCCATCGGCTTGTCGAACGACAGCGCCATCACCTCGTCGAGCGCGTCGTTGCCGGCGTTTATAATGTCGATTTCACCGCCGTCGATGTTGCCGCTGGCGTTCACCGCCAAGCCGGAATAGGCGTACGAGCCCCATTGCGACGCATCGCCGGTGTTCTGCGACGACAGCGAGAACGAAACGTTCTTCGTCCCCAACGGCGCGTCAGTCCAGGTCGACGGATTGTCGGCGTCGCCGACCGCCGCCCGCACCGTCACCCCTTGCGCCGCCCAGGCCGCCGTCACCGCCGCCGGATTCACCCCACCGTTCGGCGTCGTCAGGCTAACGGTTTCAACCGCAGCGCCGGTCAGCGTCGGCGTGTCGGCGACGGCCTCAACCGTCACCGTCAAAGCGGCGCTCTGCGTCGCGGTCGAGCCGTTGCTTTCCGTCGCCGTCGCCGTGATGGAAAGTTCAATCTCGCCGCCAAAATTGGCTGGCGGGGTCAGGCTGAGATCGTTCAACTGCGCGGAAGTCAGTGTCCACGTCCCGTCGCCATTATCGGTTCCAGCCGACAGGGCGGCGCCGGCAGGCACGCCGGCAATGGTGACCGACAGCGTTTCCGTATCGCTGACGCCGCTCAAGGCCGCCGAAACGTCAAGGGCGATAACCCCGTCTTCCAAGCCGGAGGCGTCAAGAACGCTCAAGGTCGGCGCATCGGCCACGGCCGCGACTTCGACCGTGAACGACGCGGTGCGCGTCGCCGTCGCCCCGCCGTTGCTTTCCACCGACTTCGCTGTCACCGACAGATTGATCGCGCCGGCGAAGTCTTGCGGCGGGGTCAGCGTCAGCCCGGCCAGATCGTCGGCGCTCAGCGTCCACGTCCCGTCGCCATTATCAACGCCGGCCGACAGCGTCGCGCCGGCAGGCACGCCGGAGATCGTCACCGACAGGCTCTCCGAGCCGTCCAAATCGCTCAAAGCCGCCGAAACGTCGAGCGCAATCGCCGAATCTTCGGCGCCCGCAACATCGTCGGCCGACAGGCTGGGCGTTGCGGCGAGATTGTCTTGCGGCGCGACGACGCCGGAAACCGAACGCAGCAGAAAATCGCTGTTGTTGCCCGACCGCCCGGCGCCGTTGCTGACCGGAACAATCGCCACCGAGCCGATTTCGCCGCCGAAATTATCGGCGTCGAGCGTAACGGAGGCCAAACCAACGACGGTGCCAGATACCTCAACTCGGCCGACGACCTCGCCTTCCGGGTTGAACACCACCAACATGGCTTTTTCGACGTAGCCCCGATCGTACGGGCCAGCGTCGGCGCCGGGCGTCGAGCGGTCTTCGTGGCCGTCAAACAATGCGGATAGCTCAATAGTGACTTCCGCCATCGGCTTGGCGAAGGAAACCGCCATCAACTCCGAAACGCCGCCGGCCCCGCCCATCGAATCGATTTCGCCCCGGTCAATGCCGTTCTTGGCGGCGACCCCGAGTCCCGAATATTCATGTCGCCCAAAAAGCGACGAGTCGGTGGTGTTCTTAGAACTGAGGGAAAAGGCGACGTTCTTGGTCCCCAGCGGCGCGTCGCTCCAAGTCGCCGGGTTGTCGACCAGCCCCGTCGCCGCTCGCACCGTGACGCCCTGCGCCGCCCAATCGGCGGCGACTCGCGTCGCATTAACGTTTTTGTTCGCAACGGCGAGAGAAATCTCCTCCGGCTCCGGGGCCGGCGAAGCGCCGCCACCGCCGCCGTGGCCGTCTTCGTCGTGGCCGTAGCCATGACCGTTTCCATGGTCATGATGACCGACGCCGAGACCGTTTCCGTGCGACTCGTGACCGCGGCCGTCGTTATCGCCATCCCGTCCGCGGTTGTCATCGCGATCGAATTTCCGATCTTCGTCAGACTGGGAACCCCGCGAATTGTGGTTATTTCCCTTATCCGACGCCATATCGCGATCCCCCGGCATTTCCATCTGCAACCTAGTCGACAGACAGACCGATAAAATTTCAATCTAATAGCAATTATATAAATATTTATCTTTCTGGGCAACGCTTGAATACGAACGTGCAGATTCGTCGTAGAATCATGGCAAGATGCGTAGCGGTCGGCAGCATGATAAAGGCGTAGCGCAAAGCATGATGGGCAATTCCAGGTCGAATAATCAGGCGGCCCCCGCCCCCGACCCGAAATCGGCGATCCGGCGCAGTCTGCCCGCTCTGGCGTTCTGCGTGCTGTTCAGCTGCGCGCTCAACATTCTGTTGTTGGCGGCGCCGATCTATATGACCCAGGTTTATGATCGGGTATTATCCAGCAACAACGTCTACACCCTGGTCATGCTGACGCTGGCGGTGGCGGTGGCCTATCTGTCGCAAGCGGCGCTGGACGGGGTGCGCGGCCGGCTGATGACTCGCGCCGGCAACGCTTTTGAAGACGCGCTGCGCCGAACGATCTTTCAAGCCGAATTGGCGGAGGCGGCGGACCGCCGCGCCGCGCTGGTGGGTCAGGGCGCTCGCGATATGGAGCAGATTCGCGCCTTTCTCACCGGCGCCCCCACCATGGCTTTGCTGGATGCGCCGTGGACGCCGCTGTTCATCATCGTGCTGGCGCTGATTCATCCGCTGCTGGCCGGACTGACCGTCGCCGGCATGATCGCCCTTATCATATTGGCGCTGATTAACGAGGCGCTGGTGGCGCGGCCGACCCGCGACGCCAATGTCGCCTCGGCTGAAGCGCAGACCTTTTTCGACAGCGCGGTGCGCAACGCCTACGCCGTCAAGGCGATGGGCATGGCCGATGCGCTAACCGCCCATTGGAGCGTGCGACGGGACGAGGCCGCCGCCCGTCAGACGTCGGCGCAAGAACGCGGCGGCGTCATGTCCGCCGCGGTGAAGTTCGTTCGCTTGCTGCTGCAAAGCCTGATCCTTGGCCTTGGCGCTTGGCTGGTGATCGGACAACAAATGTCGGCGGGGTCGATTTTCGCCGCGGTGTTCTTGCTGGCCCGCGCCCTGGCCCCAGTGGAATTGTTGGTGGCGTCGTGGCGCAGCGTGGTGACCGCTCGCCAAGCGTGGCGACGGCTGGACGAGCTGCTTTCCCGCAATCGCCAGGGCGAAGACGCCATGCCGCAGCCGGCGCCGAAGGGCGCGCTCAGCGCCCAGCAATTGGGCTGGATGCCCCCCGGCGCCGACCGGCCGGTGCTGCGCGGCGTCGACCTTGACCTTGCCCCCGGCGACGCCTTGGGGGTGATCGGCCCCAGCGGCGCCGGTAAATCCACCTTGCTGCGGCTGCTGGCCGGCGTGCATGCGCCGTCCGCCGGCGCCGTGCGGCTGGACGGGGCGGAGCTGCGCGCCTGGAACCGCAACCAGTTGGGCCAGTTGGTCGGCTATCTGCCGCAAGACGTCGAGTTGTTCGCCGGCACGGTGCGCGACAACATTTCGCGCTTTCAGGAAGCCTCGCCGGAGGCGGTGGTGGCCGCCGCCCAAGCCGCCGGCTGCCATGAGATGATTATGGCGCTGCCGAAAAGCTATGACACCCCGGTGGGCGAAGGCGGCGCGGTGCTGTCCGGCGGCCAACGCCAGCGGGTCGGGCTGGCCCGCGCGCTATTCGGCGGGCCGCTGATCCTCATCCTTGACGAACCCAACGCCCATCTCGACGCCGCCGGTGAAGAACGCCTGATGGAGACGCTGGCGACGCTGAAGAAGCGCGGCGTCACGCTGGTGCTGTCGGCGCAGCGCCCCCGCCTGCTGGAGGCGGTGGATCGCATTCTGGTGCTGCGCGGCGGCATGCCGGAGCTGCTGGGCGAGCGCGCCGCCATGCTGGCCCGGCTGATGCGCCCCGC
>CALGOL010000116.1 GCA_937960755.1 uncultured Azospirillum sp. | reverse complement strand
ACGAGATTACAAGGTGACTGGAGTTCAGACGTGTGCTCTTCCGATCTTCTGCCGCGCCGGGCTGAAGCATTTTTTTCGTGCTGATGCAGCCCGGCGCTGTTTTTAAGCCGTCGTCTTCGGCTTTTTCGTCACTGAAACTTCACGAGCCGGGCAGGGCGGGGCGGGATAGATAACAGGCGCTTTTCGCCGCCGCCGCGCTGTCCCGCGGGCGGGGCGAACCACCGATCCTAAAACGGGAGAAAGCGCCCCCATGATGTTCCGCAGCCTTTTGCTCGCGACCGCCTGCGCCGCCGCCGCCATGGTTTCCGCCGCCGCGCCCGCCGCCGCCGCGACCAAACTGACCGTCTACACCGCGCTGGAATCCGAACAGCTCGCCCCCTACAAGCAGGCGTTTGAAGCCGACAACCCCGGCGTTGAAATTCAGTGGGTGCGCGACTCCACCGGCATCGTCACCGCTAAGCTGCTGGCGGAAAAAGACAACCCGCAAGCCGATGTGGTGTGGGGGCTGGCCGCCTCCTCGCTGATGATCCTCGACTCCCAAGGCATGCTGGCGCCCTATTCGCCCAAAGGCGTGGAGGCGTTGAAGGCCAATTTCCGCGATTCGAAGAACCCGACCGCTTGGGTCGGCATGGACGCCTGGATGGCCGGCATCTGCTTCAACACGGTTGAAGCCGCTAAGAAGGGCCTGCCCAAGCCGACCTCGTGGGCCGATTTGCTCAACCCGGTTTACAAAGGCCACATCGTCATGCCGAACCCGGCGTCGTCGGGCACCGGCTTCCTGGCGGTTTCCGGCTGGCTGCAAGCCAAGGGCGAAAAGGACGGCTGGGCTTACATGGATAAGCTCAACGACAACATTGCGCTCTACACCCATTCCGGCTCCAAGCCGTGCAAAATGGCGGCGGCCGGCGAATACGCCATCGGCCTGTCGATCGAATACACCGGCGCCTCGCTGAAGGGCAAAGGCGCGCCCATCGACGTGATTTTGGCGTCGGAAGGCGTGGGCTGGGAGATGGAGGCCACCGCCATCGTCAAGGGGACCAAGAACCTTGAGGCGGCGCAAAAGCTGGCCGATTGGGCGGCCTCCAAGAAGGCTAACGAGCTTTACGTCAACTTCTACGCCGTCGCGGCCTATCCCGGCGTCGTGAAGGAAAACCCCAACTACCCGGCGGGCGCCGAAGCGGCGATGTTGAAAAACAACGACTTCGCTTGGGCCGCCGCCCATCGCGACGCGATTTTGAAGGAATGGACGACCCGCTACGACGCCAAGTCGGAACCGAAGAAGTAAGAGGCGAACGACCATGACGACGACACCCGCTTCGCACAGCCTTGAAATCAACGACGTGGTGAAAAGCTTCGGCGCTTTTCAGGCGTTGAAGGGGGTGTCGCTCGCCATTCGCCCCGGCGAATTCGTTTGCTTCCTTGGGCCGTCTGGCTGCGGCAAGACCACCTTGCTGCGCATCGTCGCCGGGCTGGACCAGCAGACGGCGGGGACAATCCGCATGAAGGGGCGCGACGTGTCGCGCGCCCCCGCCGCCGCCCGCGATTACGGCATTGTTTTCCAGTCCTACGCGCTGTTTCCCAACCTGACGGCGGCGGAAAACATCGGCTACGGCCTGAAAGACATGAAAAAGCCGGCGCGGGAAGCCCGCGTGCGCGAGCTCTTGGCGCTGATCGGCCTGCCTGACATCGCCGCCAAGTATCCCGGCCAGCTTTCCGGCGGCCAGCAGCAGCGCGTGGCGTTGGCGCGCGCCTTGGCGCCGTCGCCGGGCCTCTTGCTGCTGGATGAGCCCTTGTCGGCCTTGGATGCGCGGGTGCGGGCGCATTTGCGCCGGCAAATCCGCGAGTTGCACGACCGCCTGGGGCTGACCACCATCATGGTCACCCACGATCAAGAAGAAGCGCTGACCATGGCCGACCGGGTGGTGGTGATGAACCACGGCGTGATTGAGCAGAGCGGCTCGCCGCAGGAGATTTATCGCCGCCCGGCGACGCCGTTCGTCGCCGATTTCGTCGGCGCGATGAACTTCCTCCATGGCGAAGCGGAAGACGGCGACGTCGCCCGCATCGGCGAGGTGCGGCTGCGCCGCCCGCCCGGCGACGGCTTGCAAGGCAAGATCACCGTCTGCCTGCGCCCGGAAGACGTCCTGGTGCGCGCCGCCGCCGGCCCCAATACGCTGGAGGCGGTGATTGAAAACATTGAGTTTCTCGGCCCCGTCCACCGCGCCCGCCTCAACATCGAAGGCATGAACGGCTATCGGCTGCTGGCCGATTTGTCGGCCAATCTGGTGCGGGAACTGGATTTGGCGGAAGGCCGGCGCTTGCCGGTGACGCTGCCGCCCGACCGCTTGCGGGTCTACCCGGCGGCTTCGGCATGACCGCCGTCGCCCTGCCGCGCTTGAAAAGCGGCGGCGAGCGCAGCCTGAACCTCGCCACTGCGACGGCGGCGGGCTTCCTCGCCCTATTCGTCGCGGCGCCGCTGGGAACCGTTTTCTGGCGCAGCCTGCTCGACCGCAACGACGTGTTTATCGGGCTGGCGAATTACGTTGAATTCCTCACCCGGCCGGCGCTGTCGCAATCGATCTGGAACAGCGTGTGGATCGCCGGCCTGACGGTGATTCTGGTGCTGCCGCCGGCCTTCGCCTACGCCTTCGCCGTCACCCGCACCCGCATGCCGGGGCGGGCGGTCTTCCGGCTGATCGCGCAACTGCCGTTGCTGGCCCCGTCGCTGCTGCCGGCGATTTCGCTGGTTTATCTGTTCGGCAATCAGGGGATTTTGCGCCACTGGCTGATGGGGGAGAGCATTTACGGCCCGATCGGCATCCTGTTGGCCGAAGCGTTTTACGTCTTCCCCCATGCGGTGATGATCCTGATCGTCGCCCTGTCCACCGCCGACGCCAGGCTGTACGAGGCGGCGGAATCCTTGGGCGCCGGAACGCTGCGGCGTTTCCTCACCATCACCTTGCCCGGCGCGCGCTATGGGCTGATTTCGGCCGGCACGGTGATTTTCACCCTCGTCGTCACCGATTTCAGCGCGCCCAAGGTGATCGGCGGCCAATTCAACGTGCTGGCCACC
>CALGOL010000115.1 GCA_937960755.1 uncultured Azospirillum sp. | reverse complement strand
CACGAGGTCCTTCGGGCAGGCCATCTGCGCCCCGATGGCGGCGGGCAGGCCGTAACCCATGGCGCCGCACGCCGCCCCCAGCAGCCGGCCTGGCCGGCGGTAGAGCAGATGGCGTTGCGGCCAGCCGGCGAAATTGCCGGCGTCCACCGTGACGACGGCGTTTTCCGGTATGCGGTCGCGCAGCCAATCAAAAACGCGGGCGAGGTCGACGTCGCCGACGCAGGCCCCCGGCGTCGCCCAAGCGACGCGATCAGCGCGGGCTTCGGCCGTCCATTCCGCCCATGGCGGGTCTTCCACCGCTGGCAGAGCGGCCAGCGCGGCGATGGCGGCGGCGACATCGGCTTGGATCGCCAGATCGGGGCGGAACACCCGGCCCAATTCTTCGGCGCATGGGTGAACATGGGCGAGCGCCTGGCGCGGCGTCGGCTTGTCGAGCAGCGTATAGCCTTGGGTCGCCACGTCGTTAAGCCGGGCGCCAAGGACAATCAGAAAGTCGCATTCCTTCAGCCGCCGCGCCAGTTTGGCGTCGACGCCGTATCCCAGATCGCCGGCCCACGACGGGCTTTCGTGATGAAACAGGTCCTGGCGGCGGAAGGTGCTGGCGACCGGCAGCCGGTTGGCCTCGGCGAAGCGTTGCAGGTCGGCGCAGGCTTCGTCCGTCCAGCCCGACCCGCCGACCAGCACCAGCGGCTTTTGCGCGCCCTGCAAGGCTTGACCGAACTGTTCAATCAGCGCCGGGTCGGGGAAGGGCCGGGCCGGCGGATTGGGCGGCGAATCCTCCACCGCCGCGCTGTCGGCCAGCATGTCTTCCGGCAAGCCCAGCACCACCGGGCCGGGGCGGCCGGAGGACGCGACATGGAAGGCGCGCGACACCATTTCCGGGATGCGGGCGGGGTCTTCGATGTCGGCGACCCATTTCGCCATGCCGCCGAACAGCCTTTCCAGATCGATTTCCTGAAAGCCGTCGCGCCAGCGGTTGCGCCGCGGCGACTGGCCGACGAACAGCACCATCGGCGTCGAATCCTGCTGCGCCACATGCACGCCGATGGCGGCGTTGCAGGCGCCGGGGCCGCGGGTGACGAAGCCGACGCCGGGCCGTCCGGTCAGCTTGCCGGCGGCCTCCGCCATGAACGACAGCCCGCCTTCCTGCCGGCAGGTGACGAGTTTGAGGTCGTCCACGTCGACCGCGGCGTCCAGCACCTCAAGATAGCTTTCGCCGGCGACGGTGAAGGCGGTGCGGACGCCGTGGTAGCGCAGCGCCGCCACCAGGATTTCGCCGCCGCCGCGGGCGCCGGAGGAGGGGCCGGAGGAGGGGAGGGAAACGGCCTCGGTCATGGTGTCATCGCCGATGAAAGAGAGATCAGGCGACGCGGCCGGCGCCGTCTTGCCGCTGACGATAAGGTGGAAAGGAAATATGACGCAATGGCGAAATTGACGCTTTTCTTTGCCGGGGGGCGGTGCTATAAGCCCGCTCCACGGTCGGGGCGCTGCTGAAGCGGCGGTTTTGACCGGCTCCGATGGCCTTCTATTAAGGCGATATCGTCGGAGATGCGTTTGGGGGATCGTCTAGCGGTAGGACAGCGGACTCTGACTCCGCCAGCCTAGGTTCGAATCCTAGTCCCCCAACCAACTCCTTGATTTTCCATGATAATTCGCTGTTTTCGCCGGTTTTGGGGCTTTGGTCCACACTGCTGGTCCACAAACACCTTCCAACCCCCTGGGGGCGGCCCTCTGGGTTCGGCATGGCTGCGGCGGCGAATTTGAATGCGTACGGGCCTTTAGCGCCCAGCGCGGAGTGTCCCCCGTAGGTCGCATGGCTTCATCCCACGCGACATCGCTCCATCGCCACGCCTCGGACGTCGCATCCCTTGTCGGGGATGACGACCTAAGATGAACTTGATAGACGATTGAACTAAAAACTCCCTAGTCTGACGCCAGTCGTAGCAAAACTTGAAGAGTTGATAAAATTATGCCACAAAGCTAAAGGCTTGGTATGGTCGGGCTTCTTGTTCCCCGGCACGAAATCGTCAAAGAAAAAGTGGGATGCATGGTCGGAGGAAGACCTCGCGAAGCTGTTCGCAACGGATTGGTGGGGACCGCAAGCCGACCGGGAATCGGCGAAATACTGGGTTCCGCTGATTGCTCTCCATTCCGGCATGCGGCTGGAGGAAATCTGCCGTCTTCGCCCGCAAGATGTCGAGAAGGTCGGCGACATTCCCTGCTTTAATATCCGGGAACACCCGGACGGCTGGTTGCCGACAACCGAATCCGGGGAACGGCTGGCGCCGGTTCACTCGTTCCTGATTGAGCGGGGTTTGCTTGATTTGGTGAAAGAACGGCGGAAGGCTGGTTCGGAGAGAGTGTTCACCGACCCGCCCGACCGGGCATGACGGCAAGCTGGGGCAAGCATTCGGTCGTGGTTTCGGTCGGTTGAAAACAGAGCTGGGAATCGGCCCGAAAACCGTCCTCCACAGCTTCCGCCACACCTTCCGCCGCCACACCTTCCGCACTGCCCTGGAATCAACTGACTTGCCGGAAAGGTGGATTGATGCTGTGATGGGACACGAGGATCCGCGACGGTCGGAAGGCGCCAGAACCTATGCGAAGGGTGTGGAGGTGGAAAGGTTGAGGGAGGTTGTTGAAAGTTTTCGCCCAACAATGAACAGTATTTGCTCGCAGATATCGAATGAATTTACGGTATTATAGAGTAATCTATAGCAAAATCTCTGTATGCTTCAGTCATGAAATCGTCTCTTGACTTGAGTAAATTTTTAAATTCCTCAATTGAATCCTTAAAATCATTTTTTAATTTTGCATTTTCTATATTCTCTCTAAATTTGGCTAAATTAGATGAGAATTTTTTGTAACTTTCAGACGATGAATTTGGCAAACGATGTGATTGAAATGGAAAATCAATTTGTATTTTAAATATATTTGTAAGTATTTTTGACTTCTGGTCGTCTGTAATT
>CALGOL010000114.1 GCA_937960755.1 uncultured Azospirillum sp. | reverse complement strand
AGGCCGGGGTCCAGAGCAATTCGGATAAGTATCTGAAAAGGCTGGATACCGGCCTTCGCCGGTATGACGATGAAAGGCCAAGATGGTGAGATGTGCGAATGCCGTAGCGGGACGGGAGAGGGTTCGGACCGCCGCCCGACGAACCTCACCCGGCGGCGACCCATTCGGGGAATTGGTTCAGGGTTTCGGCCGGTTCTTCGTCGGCGATGACCTTAGCCAGCACCGCCAGCATGTCGACGCCGGAAACACTGTCGATGCGGGCGCGCTCGACATTGGCGGAAAGATCGAAGTTCGGCGAACGCACGCCGTCTAATATCGCCTGTTTACTCAGGCGCAGCAGTTCCGCCCGTTCCGCATCCGTCGTCGCCGACCGGCACAGCCGGTAAAAGCGGCATTCCAGTAGAAGCTCGGGTCCTGGATTTTCCGCTTCGCAGCGTTCCAGCATCCCCAGCCCCTCGCCGTCCCGCCCAAGGCCAAACAAAAAGCCAGCGTAATTGCCAAGAGCGTGGGCGTGCTTCGGGTCAGCGTCGACGGCGCGTTTATAGAACACTTGCGCCTCGTCATAATCTTTGCGGATGAAATGCAAGAATCTTGCGTACATCCAGATCAGATCCGCATTCATAGGGTGCTGCGCGATGCCCTCGCGATAGGCCTTGTCTGCCGCATCTGGATCGGCTTTTTCTAGCCGAGCCGCCGTCAATAACATGACTAGGGCGTCGGAAATCTTGCTCGCCGCCTGCTGCGCCGCTTGGCGCAACGGCGCCTGTTCCGGGTCGGGGTTCGTACCGGCGGCGCGCAGCAGCTCCTCATATTTCTTTTCGTTATTGTCAAAAATGGCGTCAAAGCTCGCCGGCCGCTGCGGCTGGTCAAGGCCGAACTCCTTGGCGATCATGAACATCGCTTGATCGAAATCGCGATGCTTCACCCATATGGCCTTTCGCTCAATCAGCCATTTGCGCAAATCGGCTTGCGGTTCGCAATCGTTGATCCAATAAACGCCATAGGGCAGGCCGCCTTTCAGCTTTTCCAACGCCTTGACGATGCTGGGGTCGGCCCCGCCGTAGCCCATGAAGATCAAGCCGCGTTCCTGCAACACGTTATGCAGCGCGGCGCAGACATGGTCGGCGAGTTCGGCGATTTCCGCTTCAGTGTTCTTCGGCGCCAAATGCCGGTCGTGGTGCAGCTTGACCACCATCGGCGCCGTACGGGTGACGCGCACGAAACTCATCAAGGCTTCATGGCCGATCACCAGCGGACGGCCGCGCTCGCCGCCGAACAAGTAAAGCGCGTCCGCCACCAGATCGTCAAAATTGGTGGTCAGCACGACATTGCAGCGCCGGCCGTATTTTTCGTGCGCCAACAACCGCGCCAGCGCCGAATAGCCGTAGCCCGGTTTGCCGTCGCGGGTGATGCGTTCAATTTCCTCCTGCCGCTTTTGCGGCGTATTAAAATGCTCCTCCATCACCGCGCTGTAGGATGCGGCGGGATTATCGGATTTGAAGCCCTTGATGTGCTTTTCCGCCCAGGCGTCGGCGTGCTTTTCGTCGCCGGTGCGGAGTTTGACCAGTTTCGGCAACCAATGGCGTCGCACCAATTCCGCCGCCGCCGGAATGCCGGAGGTGATGGAGCAGCCCGCGCCAAGGAAAAAGGCGTATTTCGAATCGCTCTCCGTCAACTCGTGATGCAGAGTCCGGGCGAAGACGTCGATGCGACGGGTGCGTAACCGATTCATGCGCTAATTAATGGAATTTAGCGCCGCTTTTTGTCAATGCGGCATGAAGCGGTTCGGCGCAAATCCGCCTCCTCGGCTCGCCTACCGGGCGGCAGGCAAGAATGACGGGCTTCACCTTTCGTCATCGTCACCAAACCTCGCTTCGATATCGCGATGGCCTTCCAGTATCCGCAAGACGACAAAGTTGTTATTGAGATAGCGAAAAAACAGGATGTAGCCTTTGTAAGGCTGACTGCGAACGCCAGAGCCAAGTTCGGGGCGGGAGCGTCCCATGGTTCCGGGCAGATTGGCCAGCTTTCGGCACTGTTCACGCAATCTGTCGGTAAACGCCTCGGCGGTTGCTTCACTTGCGCCGATGTCGCATAGGTAATCGATAATATCGGCGATGTCGTTTAACGCCGCATCGCGATAAATCAGCCGCCGCATCAGCTCAGCGCCGTTCGACGGGCCGCCAGCCGCGCTTGCACCATCGCCGCGACATCATCGTCGCTGTTTTCTCCGCCTAATGCGTCTGCGTCGGCGATGGCGCGCCGCAAATCCGCCAGCTTGGCGTCGCGCGCCGCCAGCAGCCGCAGCCCCTCGCCAACCACATCGTCGGCGGAGCCGTAGCGCCCCTCGGTCACCGCCGCGTCAATGAAGGCGCGCCAGCGGTCGTCAATCGATATCTTCATGGCGAAAGCCCTTCACCCCGCCGCCTAGCCCAGCCGGCTCGGCTTCATCATATCCGCAAGGCGAGGCGGCGCAAAGCCCGCCTCAGCGTGGCGGCAGGGCCGCCTCCACCGCTTTCGCCACCCGCGCCGACGCCGGGTCGGTCACCGACGAAAACCAATCCGCCAACCGGCCGTTGGCGTCGATCAGGTATTTGTGAAAATTCCAGCGCGGCTTGGCGGCGAAGCCCAATTCGTCCGCCGCCCAGCGGTAAAACGGGTGGGCGTCGTCCCCTGTCACCTTGACCTTGTCGGTCAATGGGAAATCAACCCGGAAGTTGGTTTCGCAAAAATCCTTGATCTGCGTCGCCGAGCCCGGCTCCTGCGCGCCGAAATCATTGGACGGCGCTCCCAGCACCACCAACCCGCGGTCGCGGTACGTCTCCCACAGCGCTTGCAACTGCTGATACTGCGAGGTGAAGCCGCAGTATGACGCCGTGTTGACCACTAGAACCGCCTTGCCGCGATACTGCTCCAGCGGCAAGGGCTTGCCGTCAATCGCGGTGAATGTGAAAGCATAAGCGTCGCCCGCCGCTTGCGCCGGCTGAACCGTCGCCGCCGCCGCCAGCATGGCGACCGACAATGTCGCCAGCGAAAAAGTCCCGGTTTTGAACATGCCGCCAAGCCTCCGTCCACGGCGCAACAAAGCGTTGCGCGTCACAAACATATGGCGTCGCTCAAATTCCCCAGCAAGCCGCGGCGATGATATATCGTCGAAGCGCGCCGATGGTCAGATCGGAAGAGCGTCGTGTAGGGAAAGAGTGTAGATCTCGGTG
>CALGOL010000113.1 GCA_937960755.1 uncultured Azospirillum sp. | reverse complement strand
CGGGGCCGCCGGGGCGCTGGCGGCGCTTGGTGTCGCTTTTCCCGACCGGCCGGCAGCCGCGCTGCGCCGCCTATTCGGGCGGCCGGCTCCGCAACTCCAACCAATTGAGGAACTGCGCGACGCTATCGAGCAGCATAGCGGCGAAGCCGGAGAAGCGCCGGAAGAAGCGAAACACGAGCGCGCCATGCTGCGTTCGATACTCGATCTGCATGACGTCGCGGTGGCCGAAATCATGACCCATCGCCGCAACATGGCGATGGTGGACGCCGGTCAGCCGGCGGCGCGGGTGCTCGACGAAGTTCTGGCCAGCCCTTACACCCGGCTGCCGGTGTGGCGCGACGAACCGGACAACATCATCGGCGTCATCCACGCCAAGGCTCTGGCGCGGGAAGCGCGGGCGCACGGCAATCTTGACGACATCGACATCGCGGCGCTGGCCGCTAAACCGTGGTTCATCCCGGATTCGACCACGCTATTCGATCAGTTGCAGGCGTTTCGCGAGCGGCGCGAACATTTCGCCCTGGTGGTGGACGAGTATGGCGCGCTCCACGGCGTGGTGACGCTGGAGGACATCCTGGAAGAGATCGTCGGCGACATCACCGATGAACTGGATGTTCAAGTGGCGGGCGTGCGCCGCCAACCCGGCGGGGCTTGCATCGTCGACGGCTGGGTGACGATTCGCGACTTGAACCGGGAATTTGAATGGCGGCTGCCGGACGACAAGGCGTCCACCATCGCCGGATTGGTGCTGCACGAGGCGCGCGCCATCCCGGAGATCGGTCAATCATTTGTATTTTACGGCTTTCGTTTCGACATTCTGCGCCGCAAACGTCACCAGATTACCGCGATTCGCGTAACGCCGCCGACGGCGCTGGAAGGTGAAAGCGCCGGGACGACTTAACGCCGCCCGGCGCGAAGCGATCAACCGAGGTTAAAGCGCGTAACAGCCTCAGCGAAGTCGTCGCCGAAATGTTCACCGGCGCGGATGATGGCGACGCCCGGCGGAATCTCCTTGAGCGAGGGGTGATTGAGATCCAGCGACGTCAATAGCCCCATCGGTACGTCCTTGGTGATGCTCATGGCGCGCAGGCCGCGAATCAAATCCAGCCCGGACAGACCGTCCATCACCATGCTGGCCATCAGGAAGTCGGGCGGCACGCGCACCGCCAGCGAGATCGATTCGATGGGATCTACCACCCGCACGACGCGGAAACCGCAGGCCGCCAATTCGCCTTCCACCTTGCGCGCCACCACCTTGCTGGGCGTCACCAGCATGACTTCGACATCGCGGATTTCGACATCGGTGATGTCGAACTGATAACGCACCGGCAGCGAGCGGATGATCTGGTTGGTTTCCGCCACCGCCGGCTGCTGGATGCGGTCGACCATTTCCGCCACCCGGTCAAGGAAGACCTGGACGTCGGAAAGGTGGCGCAGTTCCTTCAACTCTTTCAGGCCGTTGAGGTAATCCTCCAGCCGGTGGGCGATCAGGCTGACCACCGGAAAGCCGAACGACGTCCCCATACCCTTGAGATTATGGCATTCGATGCGCACCACGCCCAAAACGTCGCCGCCGCTGCGCGTCCCTTTGGCGACGCTGTCTATGGCGTCGTACATCACCTGGAGGCGGTCGCGCGCGTCGTCCATAAATTCGACGCGCAAGCGGTCTTCAAGATCGTCGTGGAGCGAGGAAGTGACGGACATGGTCGTTTCGATTCCCTATCAAGCTTGCGCGGGAAACGCGCTTATAGGCCGGAGACGCAACGGCGCGGCTGGCCTGCGCATGTTACACGAAACATCGTTCGCGCAACACGCGGCAAAGGTTTCAAAACGACGATGATTTGACTTTAGAGCCGCGACAAAAGGCCCGAAAACCACGCGATCCGCTCATCCACCTGAGTGAGGTCATGATCCAGCCAAGCGTCGAGATAGCCTGGGTCGGCGGCGTGGCGCTTTTTCAGGTCGGCGAGACGCGCCCGCTCCTGCTCGTGCAGCAGAACCAGCAAATCGACCTGCTCCCGCTGGGACTCTGCGTCGATCATGTGCAGGAAACGCAGCTTCAGCGCGATGACCAGCTTATTGAAACCGTCGGTGGACGGCGCGCGGACATTGGCGCGCATCAGCGTGTCGAAGTCGGCTTGGCCGGCCTCCGTCACCTCCAGCAGCGCATTGTCTTCCATGCCCATGCCGTCGATGGCGCGAATCACCCCCTCGTAACGCAGCATTTCCAGCGACGTGCCCATCAGGTCCAACGACGGCCCCATGATGCGGTCAAGGAAATGCCGCACGGCGGCGGCGAGATCGGCATAGCGCATCTGGCCATGCTGCAACAGCGTCCCGACGACGGCGAGCCGCACGGCTTCCTTCGGCATCAGAGAATTGTCGCGATACATGGCTCCCTCCGGCGCATGAAACGGACAAAACGTCCGCGCCCTAAATGTAGGGGGCGGTGGGCGTTTCGTCCAGAGCGTATATTGCGGGGGAGGAGCGCTTGGCCTAAGCCGCCAATCGTTGCAGCGACAGCCGGCTCCAGACGTCCAGCACCGCCGCAATCAGATGGTCCATCATCGCATCGTCGTGCAATGGGGTCGGCGTGAAGCGCAGACGCTCCGTGCCGCGCGGCACGGTGGGGTAATTGATCGGCTGAACATAGACGCCGTGGCGCTCCATCAATTCATCCGAAGCCTGCTTGCAGAGATGAGCGTCGCCCACCATCAACGGCACGATGTGCGACACGCTGGGCAGCACCGGAAGCCCGGCGCGACGGAAGCGCTCTTTCAGCTTGGCGGCGCGTTCTTGATGGCGGTCGCGCTCGGTTTGCGAGCTTTTCAGATGGCGAATCGAGGCGGCGGCGCCGGCGGCCAACACCGGGGCCATCGAGGTGGAGAAAATAAAGCCGTGGGCGAAGCTGCGCACGCAATCCACCAGCGCCGTGGAGCCGGTGATGTAGCCGCCCTGCACGCCGAACGCCTTGCCCAGCGTGCCTTCGATGATGTCGATGCGCGCCATGGCGCCGTCGCGTTCGGCGACGCCGGCGCCGCGCGGCCCGTACATGCCGACGGCGTGAACTTCGTCGATGTAGGTCATGGCGCCGAACTGTTCCGCCACATCGCAAATGTCGTGGATCGGGGCGATGTCGCCATCCATCGAGTAGACGCTTTCAAACGCCACCACCTTGGGCCGCGCCGGATCGTCTTCCGCCATCAATTCCGCCAAATGCTTAGGATCATTATGACGGAACACCTTGCGCTCCGCGCCGCTGTGGCGAATGCCGGCGATCATCGAATTATGGTTGAGCGCGTCGGAATAAAGAATGCAGTCGGGCAGCAAACGACCCAAGGTCGCCAGCGTGGCGTCGTTGGACACGTAGCCGGAGGTGAAGATCAGCGCGGCTTCCTTGCCGTGCAGGTCGGCCAGCTCTCGCTCCAGCAGGATATGGTAATGGTTGGTGCCGGAAATATTGCGGGTGCCGCCGGCTCCGGCGCCCGTGGCGTCCAGCGCTTCATGCATCGCCTTCAAAACCGCCGGGTGCTGGCCCATGCCAAGATAGTCGTTGGAGCACCATACGGTGACTTCCCGCTCGCGGCCCAGAGCGTCACGGAACAGTGCGCGGGGAAACTGGCCGGCTCGGCGCTCCAGGTCGGCGAAAACCCGGTAGCCGCCGTTCTGCTTCAAGGTCGCGATTTGCTGACGGAAGAAGCTTTCATAATCCATATCGGCCTTCCCCTCGGGACTCGCCGCGCCGAGCCCCGTATTCGCAGTTGAATGTTGCGCTGCAATGCGCCGTGTCGCAATACGATGACCGTCTTTGCGACACGGAGCATCATCCATTCCCGTTCAATACCCGGCCTTGATTGAAATCAAGCGGCATTTTTTAACCTGACCGGAGATTACGGCGATTTCATGCGGCGTTCATCCGACCAGCTCTGTTAAAGCGCGGTTCAGCCCGCGTTCCAATCGGTCGAAAGTCTGATCGATCTCTTCTTCCGTAATGGTCATCGGCGGGCACAGCGCCAGCGTGTCGCCCATGGCGCGGATAATCAGTCCTTCATCCTGGCACAGCGCCGCCGTCTTGGCGCCCGCGGCGCCGACCGGCTGAAACGGCGCCTTGGCTCCCTTATCGGCAACCAACTCTAGCGCGCCCACCAGACCGACGCCGCGGGCTTCGCCCACCAGCGGGTGCGAGGCCAGCGCATGGAGCCGGCGCAAGAAGCGCGGCGACACCGCCCGCACCTGCGCGACGATGTCGCGTTCTTCGTAGATTTTCAGCGTTTCCAGCGCCACGGCGGCGGCCACCGGATGACCGGAATAGGTGTAGCCGTGGCCGAACACGCCGATCTTTTCGCTCTCGGCGACGGCGGCCTGATACACCGCCTCGTTCACCAGCACGGCGGAAATCGGCATGTAGCCCGATGACAGTTGCTTGGCGCAGGTTAGAATGTCCGGCTGCATCCCGAACGTCTGGCTGCCCCAGAAGCTGCCGGTGCGACCGAAGCCGCAGATCACCTCGTCCGCCACCAGCAAGATGTCGTATTTTTTCAAAATCGGCTGAATCTTGGCGAAGTATCCTTCCGCCGGGACGATCACCCCGCCGGCGCCCTGCACCGGCTCGGCGAACATGGCGGCGATGGTGTCGGGTCCCTCGGCTAAAATCAGCGCTTCCAACTGCTCGGCCATGCGGGTGGAGAAGGCGTCTTCGCTTTCGCCCTCCTGCCCGAAGCGCCAGTAGTGCGGACAGTCGGCATGCAGAATGCGGGCGATCGGCAGATCAAAATCGCGGTGATTGTTGGGCAGGCCGGTTAGGCTGGCGGTCGCCACCGTGACGCCGTGATAGGCTTTCTGCCGCGAGATGATTTTTTTCTTCTCAGGGCGGCCCAGCGCGTTGTTGTAGTACCAAATCAGCTTGATGGCGGTGTCGTTGGCTTCCGACCCGGAATTGGCGAAAAAAGCCTTCGACATTGGGACTGGCGCGCGCGCCAGCAGAGCTTCCGCCAGATCAATCAAAGGCTCGTGCGATTTGTGGCCGAAGGCGTGGTACATCGGCAGCTTGCGCATCTGGCGGACCGCAGCCTCCACCAACCGCTCCTCGCTCCAACCCAAAGAAACGCACCACAAGGCGGCCATCGCCTCAATATACTCTTTGCCGGCGTCGTCCCACACCCGCACGCCTTCGGCGCGGTCGATCACCAAAGGACCTACGGTTTCGTGCGCCTTCAAGTTGGTGTAGGGATGAAGGACGGTCGCCTTGTCGCGGCCGGCGGCCGAATTGGCGATAAGAGTCATCGCTGCTGATCCGCTTTCGTCTCTGGGGGGAGATGAGGCGCCGGGCGAACCCGGCGCGAGAGCGAACAGCATAGCAACTACTGGTCCTTTCGTCCAAGCGTTCGCGAGACAAGGACCTCGTCGTTACTCAACGGTCAGGCTTGCCTCGTGCGATTGGCTGACGCTGTGCCGCGTCGGCGCTTCGGGGGACGGCTCCCCCCCCACGGGCGATGGGTCGGCTTCATCTTCTGGTTTGGCGAAGGGCGTGCCGATAAACGGATCGCCCAACCCATGCCCAGCGGCCTGATGCCCCGATTCCGTCGAAGCGGCGCGATAGTAGGCGAAGATGAACACTCTGACGCCTGACGTTAACGTAACCTCAGACTTGTCAGGATCAATTCCTTTCCGTCGCGCCTGCTCTTTCAATCGCTGGTCGATACGGCTGCACAGACCGTTGATGGAGATGCACTCGCGTTTCGCGATCTCTTCAAGAGCCAACCACATCGACGGCTCCAGCCGCATGCTGGTGCGCTGCTCGCCGTGCAACAGGACGTTTCGCCCCTGGAGCGGCTCAACCCCCAACGTCGCCGGCGTCTTTTTTCTCTGACGTCCTCTCGGCTTGGACATCGCCTGACATTCCCTTGGCTGCATGCAGCCGCAGCATTCAAATTACGCCCAATGTAGCGAAAGATTCAGAAAAAGCAAAGCCAATACACTTATAAAAAGAAATAATGCCGAGATTTCTCCTCCCTTCGCTGATGTAATACATACGTATGTATTTAATGTTGTTGTTGTGAGGTTTATCGCTCTTCTGGGGCCAGAGTGGTAAGGCTTAGCGCATGGACGCGTTCCGCTAATTCCGCAGCCAGAAGGTCGTAAACTAACCTTTGGCGGGCGACGCGCGATTTGCCGATGAAAACACTTGAGACCACCAATACGCGGAAGTGGGTTTCGCCTTCCTGACCGGCGCCGCCGTCGTGTTGCAGGTGCCCGGCGTGCCGATGAGATTCGTCGATGACCTCCAGCATTTCGGGGGCTAACGCCGCTGTGATTTTGCTGCGGATGCGGTCGGCGTAGGTGGTCATGATGCGCGCTCCTGGCGTTGGTGAAACCTTGGCGATCGACGCCTATATAGCATGTTTAGGCGCGGACGGAGCTTTGGAGAAGCGCTTAGGAGGTGAAAAAGTATGAGCGAAAATCAATGGTTGCAACTCGCCGCCGTCGCAATGGCGGCGATTTTGGTGTTTCCCGCCGCGTTGGGCGCAGCAAAGAAGGGCGACGTGTTAAAACACGCCGCCATTTGGCTGGCGCTGCTGGCCGCGCTGGCCTGGGGGTACGAGATTTTCGTCGCCGGGTGAGACGGGCGTTTTCACCGGCGCGCGCCAAGGCCGGGTCAGGGGCGCGTGTCCTCGTTCAGCGCCATAATGCCAATGCCCATGGCGACGCTGCCGAAAGTCAAGATGAGCGAGGCGTAGAGCATAATCGCCGCGATCACCCCATGCTCGCTGTTCGCCACCAACTGACCGATGCCGGCGACATTCGTCACAAGTATGCCAGTGGCCAGCACAATCGCCCCGACGGCGCCGGTGGCGAGGTGTTTCAGCAAAAAAAAGATGGCGTGTTTTTCCCAAGGGCGCATAGCCGTCACTCCTTAGTGTCCGCCCGGTCAGTCGCTTTCCCCATCCGTCGAGGCCGAGCCATGATCGGTTCCATCGGTGATGACGCAGGTTCCGCCCAATCGCTCAATCATCGCCGCGGTGGCCTGCGTCGCCGCCTCCAACTGATCTAGGTTGGTTCCACGCAACACCAAGCTCACGCCAAAGGCGCCGGCGCGAAAATACGGGTAGGAGCCGATGTCGATGTCGGGAAACGCCGCTTGCACCGCGCCCAAATCGGCGGCGATGGTTCCTTCCAACAGCGGCGTCGCGACGATTCGCGACCGGATCGGCGGACCGCCGGACAAATGGGGGAGCAAGCCGTCGAGCATCGCCTGCATGATGCGCGGCACGCCGGGCAACACGAAGACGTTGTCAAGTCGAAAGCCGGGGGCCGCGCTGATCGGGTTGTCGATTAGCGGCGCGCCCGGTGGAATATGCGCCATGCGCTTGCGGGCTTCATTGAGGTTGCCGGACGGATAATGACGGGTGAGCCGGTCAAGCGCGTCGGCGTTCAACTCGAGGCCCAGGCCAAAGGCCTTGGCGACGCTGGCGGCGGTGATGTCGTCATGGGTCGGACCGATGCCGCCGGTGGTGAAGACGTAAGAATAGCGGGCGCGCAAAGCGTTCACCGCGGCGATGATTTCATCTTCAACATCGGGTATGACGCGGGCTTCGCGCACCGGCACGCCGATAGTCGCCAGTTTTTCGGCGATATAGGACAGATTGGCGTCTTTCGTGCGGCCGGAAAGTATTTCGTTACCGATAATGAGAACCGCCGCCGTCGGCGCCCGTTCAGCCGTCTGAGACATCCGCTACTCCGCGTGAACCTGATTTCGCCCGTTGCGCTTGGCGTGATACAGCGCTTGATCTGCGCGGCGAATGAAATCCGTCAAGGGCTCGCCCCGCCGCCACTGCGCGCAGCCAATGGATAACGTGACGCTGCCATAACTGGTGGCGCGGTTTTTATTGACGATTTGGCGAGAGCCCACGGCGGTGCGCACCTGCTCCGCCACCTTGACGGCGTTGTCCTGGGTGGTTTTAGGCAGGATGATGGCGAATTCCTCGCCGCCGTAGCGGGCGGCGGTGTCGCGGCCCTTGACGGTGTCGGTCATCACCTTGGCGATCAGACGCAGCACATGATCGCCGACCAGATGGCCGTGGGTGTCGTTGAAATGTTTGAAATGATCGATGTCGAGCATCAGCAGCGATAAGGGGGCGCTGTTTTCATTGGCGTCCTGGGCCGCGTCGGTGAGCGCGCGATCAAAGCCCTTGCGGTTGGCGATGCCGGTCAAGCCGTCGGTCATCGCCTCCCGCCGCGCCGACTCCAGATTCACGCGCATTTCAGCCAACTGCTGACTAGCGTCGAACAACTGGGATTGCAGCCGGTTCTGTCGCTCGACGATGGTGACCGTTTCGGCGGCCAACGCCGCCACCATCGCCCGCAGGTCGTCAATCGCCAGGGGCTGATCCAGCTCGCCGGACAAACCCGCCAAGCGATCGCCGTAGCGGTTGGTTTCCGCCCCCACCGTTTCCAGCAGCTCCATGATTTTTGACAGCGCGGCGCGCGCCCGCTCCGAGGTGTCGCGGATCGCTTGGGATTCGGAATCCAGCGAAAAGAAGCGTTTATATATCTCGTCGCAATGGGTCTGGGTCAGCGCCGCGCCGTCGCGTTGCGCCAGATCGATGGCGCGGGCGAGATCGGGAAACTGGCCGCTGTAGTAAGCGTACCAAATGGTGAAATTTTCCGGGTTGGGGGCGAGGCGCTCTTCCGCCAAGCGCTGAACAGCGCGTCGCGCTAAATCGGTGGCGCGCGCTATGTCTTCGTTGAACCCCATGTCCCAGGCCTCTCTTAGTCCCCGCCGCCCCATCAGCCACGCAACGGTTGGATTCTAATTAGCCCGAATTTTCACCAATCGGCAAGAGAGGCCGCCGCCCATCGCAATTTATTCCCTTAGATCGCGTTTGACGGCTGGATTTTCTATTTAATTGCACGGCCCGGTTAATTGCACTGCCCAATGGATTTCTCCGCGCAGATTTTGCGCCCGTCGATCCAGCGGGCGCCGGAAAAATCGGTTTGCCGCAGATCGGCGCCGTGCAGGCGGGCGTCGGTCAGGTCGCCGCCTTGCAAGTTGACGTCCACCAACCGGGCGTTGCGTAAATCGGCGCCGACGAAAGACGCGCCGGATAGATCGGCGCGGGTGAAATCCGCCTCAATCAGCCGGGCGCGGTCGAATTTGGCGGCTTTGGCGGAGGCGCTGACGAATTTCGCCCGATATGCGTCTGCGTCTGACAGATTGGCGCCGTCAAGCCGCCCGCGATAAAACGCGGCGTCGCGCAACATGGCGCCCGATAAATCGGCGCCCACCAAGGGGCGGCCGTCGAACAGACAGCGCCGCCAGTTTACGCCGGGGGCGGCGCCGTCGGCGCAATCGGCCCAGGCGGCGGAAGTTCCGCTCAACAGCGCCGCGGCTGACAGGGCTGCAAAAGCGAATGCGATAACGATTCTTTTCATTCCAAATAGATAGGGTGGGGGGGCTGCGCCGCCAACCTTTATTCCGCCAGACTCAGCGGTCGAGGCGAAAACGTCGCGCCAGCTCCTCCTTGAAACGTTTGACCGTCGCCAAGCATACATCGAGCTTGGCGCGGCGCGCTTCGGTCAAGTCGTCGGCCGTTATGGCGGCGTCCAGGCGCATCGCCGAGACGAAGAAGAAGGCGTCAACCGCATCGCGCGCCAGACCCGGGTCAAGGGTGCGCCGCGCCGCCAGCGCCTCCAGCCGGTCGGCGGTGTGGAGGACATCGAGCCCCGCCTCAAGCGCCAGCGTGCGGGCGCCATGCACAATTGGGAAGAGCGCCGCCTTCTTCAGGTCGATCGACGGTGACGAACCTCGGCCGAACAGTCCGGCCAACCACGGCGTCCGCGGCGCATCGAACGCCAAGGCGGGCTTGGCGAAGTGGTGTAAAAAGCCCGGATTGTCGCGGGCGCCGGCCAGCAAATCCCGTCGCAACCGGTCGAGCAGGCCGGGATCGCCGGCGACCGCCGC
>CALGOL010000112.1 GCA_937960755.1 uncultured Azospirillum sp. | reverse complement strand
GGTCTGCGGGGGCGGCGCTGGTCATGGCGCGGGTGCTCCGGTGCGAAAAAGGAGGGGCGGGGCCGTTCTACCTTATTGCGGGCGTCCCGAACAACCGCGTCGCCGTCGCCCCGACCTTTATTTGCAACTGCAACATTTCGCCACAATTGCGGGAAAGTTCCGAAAAACTGTGCGGGTAGACCCCTGGACGGAAGAATCAAGCGTTCGGAGGAAACATGACCGATTCAGTTTACGCGCGGGTTCGCGCCAACCCGAAATTTCAGGAGCTGACCCGCAAGCGCGGCCGGCTCGCCATTCTGCTCTCGCTGATCGTGCTGGGCGGCTATTACGCCTTGATGATGGCGGTGGCCTTCGCCCCCGACATGCTGCGCCAACCGTTGGCGGAAGGCTCGATGATCTCCATCGGCTTTCCGATTTCCGCCGTGGTCATCGTGGTGTCCTGGCTGCTGACCGGGGTCTATTCCTACTTCGCCAACGGCGAGTTTGAAGACCTCAACAACCAGATTATCGAGGAGAGCGGCCGATGAGCGCCAAGATTCTCCTCCCGGCCGTCGCCGCCGTCCTGCTGACCGCCGGGGCGGCCTTCGCCGCCGGCGACATGGGCGCCGCCGCCAAGCAGCCGATCAACCCCACCGCCATCGCCATGTTCGTCGCCTTCGTCGGCTTGACCTTGGCGATCACCTATTGGGCGGCCAAGCGCACCAAGTCGGCCGCTGACTTCTATACCGCCGGCGGCGGCATTTCCGGCTTCCAAAACGGCCTCGCCATCGCCGGCGACTACATGTCGGCGGCCACGCTGCTGGGCTTGTCGTCATTGGTTTACCTCACCGGCTTCGACGGCATGGCCTACACCGTGTCGTTCTTCGTCGGCTGGCCGATCATCCTGTTCTTGATGGCGGAGCGGCTGCGCAATTTGGGCCGCTTCACCTTCGCCGATATCGCCTCTTACCGGCTCGACCAGTCGAAGGTGCGCACTTTCGCGGCGCTGGGTTCGCTCACCGTCGTCATCTGCTATCTGATCGTGCAGATGGTCGGCGCCGGCCAGTTGATTAAGCTGCTGTTCGGGCTGGATTACGCCGTCGCCGTGGTTCTGGTCGGCGTGCTGATGGTGATCTACGTCACCTTCGGCGGCATGATCGCCACCACCTGGGTGCAGATCATCAAGGCGTGCCTGATGCTGGGCGGCGGCTTGCTGCTGCTGTTCTTGACCCTGGCGCATTTCGGCTTCAGCCTGGAATCGGTGTTCGCCAAGGCCACCGAAGCGCACAAGAACGGCGTCAAGATCCTGGGCCCCGGCGCGCTGCTGGCCGACCCGATCTCCACCGTCTCGATGTCGCTGGGTCTGGTGTTCGGCACCTCGGCGCTGCCGCACATCATGATGCGCTTCTTCACCGTTCCCAACGCCAAGGAAGCCCGCAAGAGCGTCTTCGTCGCTTCCGGGCTGATCGGCGCGTTCTTCTTGGTGGTGTGCATCCTGGGGGTGGCGGCGATCTCCATCGTCGGGTCCAACCCGCAGTATTTCGAAGGCGGCCAGGTCGGCGGCAAGCTGATCGGCGGCAACAACATGCCGATCATGCACTTGGCGCAAGCCATGGGCGGCGACATGCTGCTGGGCTTCATGTCGGCGGTGGCCTTCGCCACCATTTTGGCGGTGGTGGCCGGGCTGGCCTTGGCCGGCGCCTCCTCCATCGCCCACGACCTGTACGCTCGCGTCATCCGCAAGGGCGAGGCGACGGAAGCCGAAGAAATGCGCGTCTCCAAGATCGCGTCGCTGTTCTTGGGCGTCATCGGCGTGGTGCTGGGCATTCTGTTTGAAAAGCAGAACGTCGCCTTCCTGGTGGGATTGACCTTCGGCATCGCCGCTTCGGCCAACTTCCCGGTGCTGATCTTGTCGATGTACTGGAAGGGCTTGACCACCAAGGGCGCGCTGTTCGGCGGCTTGACCGGCCTGCTGTCGGCGGTGACCTTCGTCGTCTTGTCAAAGACGGTGTGGGTGGCGGTGATCGGTTATGACAAGCCGATCTTCCCCTACGAGCACCCGGCGTTGTTCTCGATGACGCTGGCCTTCCTGGTCACCATCGTCGTGTCCAAGCTGGACGCCAGCGCGCAGGCCAAGCGCGAGATTGCCGCTTATGACGACCAGTACGTTCGTTCGCAAACCGGCATCGGCGCCGCGGCCGCGTCGGCGCATTGACGGGCACAATCGTTCAGCATTTAATTAGAAAAAAGCCAGGGGAGAAAATCTCCTGGCTTTTTTTGCGATCAATCCCGCTGATAAATATGATTTTGCGATAAGAATTTCTCTTATTATGATGTGGGCTTTGTGATTGGGGGAGCCCATGTCGGACATTGACATTTCACAGGCTGAGGCGGACGCGCTTGCCGCCATGGAGAAAATTCGTGTCGATGATACTGTTTGGAGGTTGCCGGATAACGGCGGTAAAATAGCGATACCGCTGACGTCACGAGCCAAAAGGGAGGAGTTTATTCTTGATGTTCATCGCACAGGAATCAAATTAGAAAAAGGAACATACAATAATCGTGGGCGAAAAGTTGTGGTGTTGGCGCGGCTTGATTTTGGAGGGCCTCCCCATCGTAACCCGGATGGTGAAGAAATTGGGCCGCTTCATCTTCATGTTTATCGGGAGGGATATGGCGACAAGTGGGCGTTTCCGCCACCGCCAGAGTTTTTTCCCAATACGGATGATCGTTGGGCTATGCTGAATAGCTTCATGGCCTATTGCCGGATCACTGATCCGCCGCGTATCGAGCGTGGAATTTTCACATGATGTCGCTTCATCATCTGGTTTCAAGCTACCAGAGTTGGCTTAAAGAAAAAACGGCGCTTAAGGAAATCCATGATGGATGGACTGAGGTGACGACGCCTTTTATTGACAGGCATAATGATTATATACAAATCTATATAAAAATTAAAGATGGTAAAGTGGTGATAACTGATGATGGATATACCTTAAATGATCTTGATGTATCTGGGGTTAATGTCGACTCAAATAAGAAAAGACTCGATCTTCTGAATATAACGCTAAACGGATTTGGCGTAAAACGGGAAGGGGATGCGCTGGTCGTTTATGCGACGCCAGAAAATTTCCCAATGCGTAAGCATAATCTCATTCAGGCCATGCTTGCCGTGAATGACCTTTTTTATGTTGCGACGCCTTACGTGGCGTCTCTTTTTAAAGAGGATGTTCAGGATTGGCTTGATTTGCATGAAATTCGCTTTCTATCGCGCGTAAAATTTTCAGGCGCCTCGGGCTACGATCATGTCTTTGATTTTGTGATTCCGCGTTCAAGAATTCAGCCAGAACGTATTATTCGCGCGCTCAGCAACCCTAGCCGGGACAAGGCGGAAAGCTTTGCTTTCGCATGGCACGATACGAGAGAGACCCGTGACGGCGCTGCGATAGCTTACGCCGTGGTTAATGATAATGAGCGTCCTGCGCCGCCGGGGGTTCGTGACGCGCTCAACGCTTACGATATCAATATTATTTCTTGGAGCGAACGTGAAAAATACTGTGAACAGTTGAGGGCGTGATTTTGCTGCGGTTTTGACGATTGGCAAAAAAACCGGGGGCGGCGTTCCCGCCCCCGGCCAGTTGCGCCGCGGGGGAATCACAACGCGGCGGTAAGCTCCGGCGCCGCCTGGAACAGGTCGGCGACTAATCCGTAATCGGCGACCTGGAAAATCGGCGCCTCTTCGTCCTTGTTGATGGCGACGATCACCTTGCTGTCTTTCATGCCGGCCAGATGCTGGATCGCCCCCGACACGCCCAAAGCGACGTAAAGCTCGGGCGCCACGATCTTGCCGGTCTGGCCGACTTGCAGATCGTTGGCGGCGAAGCCGGCGTCGACGGCGGCGCGCGACGCGCCCACCGCCGCCCCCAGCTTGTCGGCCAAGGCTTCGACGACGCGGAAAT
>CALGOL010000111.1 GCA_937960755.1 uncultured Azospirillum sp. | reverse complement strand
GACGACGCGGGCGTCATGGCCTTCCGGCGCGCCGCCGGTCAACAGCCTGGCGGAACGTCCCGGTTGCAGGTCGAAACGGATCACTGGGGCGCCCTTTCTTCGCGGCTGCCTGAACAGAACAGGTGCCTGAACAAAACAGGAAGACGCTACGGGTAGCGCGAAGCGGGGGGCGAGGGCAAGGGGGAAGGAAACGAGAATTTCTAGCCGCATTTTTCGCGCGAACGCATGCGCATGTCTGCTAGAAACGAAAACCGGGCCGGAATCGGCCGGCCCGGTCAACCAGGGAGAAAGTCCATGACGGAAACATGGCTCTCGCTCCGGCTGCGGATGTTCGGCTGGCGGATTGACTTCCGCCTGTCGGTGACCCGCAGCTAGGAGGCGGCGGGGATGGTAGCAGCCATCCCCGCTTGCCCCTCTTATATAGCGCGAAACGGCGCCGACGAAAAGACCGGTTGCGGCGGCCGATGATTGGCAAAAGAAAAGCGCCGGAGCGTTGCCGCCCCGGCGCTTTTCTTAACAAATCTTAACCGCCGTCAGCTTACTTGCCGCCGCCCAGGTTGTGGACGTAGATGGCAAGCTGCTTGATGGTGGTGTCGGGCAAACGGGTCGACCAAGCCGGCATTTCGCCAGCGCGGCCGTTGATGACCGTGGCCATCAAGGTGGCCTTGTCGCCGCCGTACAGCCAGTTGGCGGTCTTCAGCGGCGGGGCGCCAATGCCGTCCAGACCGGCCGCGACCGAACCTTCGGCGTTCGGGCCGTGGCAGGCGGTGCAGTTTTCTTCAAACACCGTCTTGCCGGCGGCAGCCTTGGCGGCGTCGGCGGGCTTGCCGTTCAGCGCCAGAACGTAATCAGTGACCTGATCGATCTGATCCTTGGTCAGGATGCCGTCCCTGCCGAACGCGGTCATGCCCATCACGCCCGGCGTGCCGCGGGTTTCCGCAACCGTGGACTGCCGCACGCCGCCCGAAATCGTTTGATAGATTTCAGCGGTCTTGCCGCCCCACAACCACACGTCGTCAGCCAGAGTCGGGAAGCCCTTGGCCCCCTGGCCGCCGGCGCCGTGGCAGCCTGCGCAGTTTTCATTGAACATCGTGCGGCCGCCGGCCATGGCGAAGTTCAGCAGATCCTTGTCCTGCTGGATTTCGTCCACCGACAGCTTGGCGATGCGATCAACGTACTTCGCCTGCGACGCCTTGGCTTCCGCCAGCTTCTCGACGATTTCTTCGCGCATCGACCAATTCAAGATGCCCTTGGTGTAGGACGTCCCGGTCGGCCAAGACGGGTAGAAGACGTAGTAGACCAGCGACCACGCAATACAGACGTAGAAGATGTACAGCCACCACTTAGGCAGCGGATTGTTCAGTTCCTTGAGACCATCCCACTCGTGGCCGGTGGTCTCGACGCCCGAAAGGGCGTCCTTTTCGATGTTGCTCGCCATCGCCTAAAACTCCCGTCCTTCATCCTTGAGTGGGATGCTCGCCGCTTCGTCAAACTTGCGGCGATTGTTCGGCCACATGGCGTAAGCCAGAATGGCGGCGAACAGCAGCATCAGCCAGATCGTCCAAAACGACCGCAGCATGATGGTGATCTGATCCAAGTCCATGGACCTACCTCCCCATTACTGCTGGAGTTGCTTGGGCGTATACTTCGTGAAGTCCACCAAGGTGCCGAGCTTTTGCATGTAGGCGACCAGCGCGTCCATTTCAGAGACGTACGAGTTGCCGGTGTAGCTGGCCACCACCGCTTTCGGGTAGCGCTGGAGCAGACCCGCAGTGTCGCCATCCGGCTTCACTTGGGCTTCCAGGTCCTTCTTCGCGTTGGCGATCATTTCGGGCGTGTAGGGGTCGCCGAGCGCCTTCAAGGTCTTCAGGTGCTCGCCGATGTCGTCGTACTTCAGCGGGCGGTCCTTCATCCAGGCGTAGCCCGGCATGATCGATTCCGGCACCACGGCGCGCGGGTCGACCAGGTGAGCGATGTGCCAGTCGTTGGAGTACTTGCCGCCGACGCGGGCGAGATCAGGACCGGTGCGCTTGGACGACCATTGGAACGGACGGTCGTGCATGCTTTCCGCGGCCAGCGAGTAATGGCCGTAGCGTTCCGCTTCGTCGCGGAACGGACGGATCATCTGGCTATGGCAGTTGTAGCAGCCTTCGCGGACGTAAATGTTGAAACCGGCCAGTTCGAGCGGCGAGTGGGGACGAATCCCTTCGACCTTTTCGATGGTGGTTTCGATGGTGAACAACGGGACGATCTGGACGAGGCCGCCGATCGACACGGTGATAAGGGTCAAGACAATGAGCAAAAGGGTGTTCTGCTCAATCGTCTGGTGGCTGAAGCCCTTGTTTTCCTGAGCCATTTTGTCGGGTCCTTTCCGTATCTCAGGCGCCGGCCGCCACGCGCGCGGGCGCGGTGTACGGCTTTTCGATGCGGATGTCGCCCTTGGCGGTGCGCCACAGATTGTAGACCATGATGAGCGCGCCAGCGACGAAGCACACGCCGCCCAGAGCGCGGATCACGTAGAACGGATGCATGGCCGCGACAGTCTCGACGAACGAGTACTGCAAGAAGCCCAGGCTGTCATAGGCGCGCCACATCAAGCCCTGCATGATGCCCGACACCCACATGGCGGTGATGTAGAGCACGATGCCGATGGTCGCGACCCAGAAGTGAGCCGACACCAAGCGCATCGAGTAGAGCTGCTGACGCTTCCACAGCACCGGAACCAGGTAGTAGATCGCGCCGAACGACACGAACGCCACCCAGCCCAAAGCGCCGGAATGCACGTGGCCGACGGTCCAGTCGGTGTAGTGCGACAGCGCGTTGACCGGCTTCACCGACATCAGCGGACCTTCGAACGTCGACATGCCGTAGAAGGCCACCGACGAAACCAGGAAGCGCAGAACCGGGTCGGTGCGCAGCTTGTCCCAAGCGCCCGACAGGGTCATGATGCCGTTAATCATGCCGCCCCACGACGGCATCCACAGCATCACCGAGAAGGTCATGCCGAGGGTCTGCGCCCAATCGGGCAGCGCCGTGTAGTGCAGATGGTGCGGACCGGCCCAGATGTAGAGGAAAATCAGGGTCCAGAAGTGCACGATCGACAGCCGGTAGGAGTAAACCGGACGGCCGGCGCGCTTCGGCACGAAGTAGTACATGATGCCGAGGAAGCCGGCGGTCAGGAAGAAGCCCACCGCGTTATGGCCGTACCACCACTGCACCATGGCCGACTGCACGCCCGACACCCAAGTATAGCTCTTGAGGCCGAACCACGAGACCGGCAGGTTGATGTTGTTGCCCAGGTGCAGGATCGCCACCGTCAAGATGAAGGCGATGAAGAACCAGTTGGCCACGTAGATGTGGGACTCGCGGCGGGTCATCACCGTGCCGATGAAGACCACGGCGTAGAGCACCCAAATCACCGTCAGGTACAGATCCAGGATCCATTCCGGCTCGGCGTATTCCTTGCCCTGGGAGTAGCCCAGGACGTAGGACAGCGCGGCCAGCACGATGAAGACCTGGAAGTTCCAGAAGATGAACTTCGCAACACCTTCGCCGCCGAACAGATACTGGCGGCTGGTGCGCTGCACCGAGTACAGCGAGGTGGCGAACAGAACGTTGCCGCCGAACGCGAAAATGACGGCGGAGGTGTGAACCGGGCGCAGACGGCCGAAGCTCGTCCACTCAAAACCCAGGTTCAGAACCGGAAACGCGAGCTGCGCGGCGATGAAGGTGCCGGCCAGGAAGCCGACGACACCCCAAAACACCGCGGCGATGACGAACAGTCGTACGGCGTCCTCGTTATAGCGGACCTCCGTCGACGCCTGATGCCCGCCGACGGCGGCTCCAGGGGTCAGAGTCGCAGATGCCATTAATCTCTCCCGTTTGTGCCCCGGGCGGCAATTATCTTGCCGTTCCCGCTGGTAAAGAAACACCGCTGGGACTGCGGTGGACGTTTCAAGCGCATCCGCGCGCCAATGGACCGCTCCACGCCGGAACGGACACGCTCAAAACGATCCCGCAATATGTTGCCCGGTCTATGACGCAACATTGATCTACGTCAACGACCTTGGCTCTAGCCGATATCATGTTCCGCTAGGCGAATAATTGGCTGCGCCCGCATGAAGCGGCGACGGCCGCACGCAACCAGCGTGCGCGCGCAACCAACATGACGGCAGGCTGCAACCGACGGCGATCAGATGTTTGACGACTTCTCCGCCAAGCCATTGGCGTTAAATAAAATTAATCAAGCCTATGCTCTGGTGCGGACGACGCGCCCGGATTTGACCGCCGACGGCTGGCGCGCCTTGGCGACCGAATACATTGCGGAATCTTCGGCTGAGGCGCCGGCGGCGCGGGGCGTCGTCGCCGTCCAGACCGATCAGGGCTACATTGTCGGGCTGTTTTGTTACGCCGCCTGCGACGATATGCGCCACGGCCCGACGCTGCGGATTGAGAATCTGATCGCGCTGGATCTGTTCGATCAGGCCGGGGTGATGGCGGCGTTGCTGGACGAAATCGAGGCGCTCGCCCGCCGTTTGCAGCGGCGCGCCGTTGTCGCCGAACAACCGGCTTGCAGCCGGCCGGATTCCGAGTCAGGCCGGTTGGTGGCGGCTTGGTTCGCCGACTCCGACGATCCGGCCCAGGGGTTGCTTCGACTACTGTCTCAGCCTTCGGCGGCGGCAATGTCGGAGGAGACGGCGTCGGAGGGAGTGATGTCGGCTGGGGCGTAAAACTCGGCGCCGAGCCCCGCCGCGGCGCGCGCCGCGTGGTTGAACGGCGGCTTGATCTGGCCTTTGAAGTGGGTTGCGACAAGCTCCCGCCACCATGTCGGCGGGTCGCGGCCGTCCGCCGCCGCCAAATGGCCGAACCAGCGGCGTCCCGCCGCGACATGGGTGATTTCGTCGTCGTAAATCTGTTGCAGCACGTCCGCCGTCTTGGCCTCGCCGATGGCGCGCATGCGCTCAACCGTGGCCGGCGTGACGTCTAGCCCGCGCGCCTCCAGCAGCATCGGCGCCACCGCCATGCGCGCCGCCAGATCATGGGCGGTGGCCTGCGCCGACAGCCACAGCCCGTCGTGGGCGGGCAGGTCGCCGTAAGCCGCGCCTAAATCGGCTAACAAGTCGGCCAGCATGGCGAAGTGACGCGCCTCGTCGTCCGCCACTTTGACCCAGTCGTCATAAAAGCCTTTGGGCAACGGGCGGCCCCAGTCGCGGGCCACCGCGTCCCACGCCAGATCAATCGCGTTCAACTCGATATGCGCCAACGCATGCAACAGCGCCGCCCGGTTGGCGGAACTGCCGCCGCGTCCGCGCTTTGGCATGTCCTTGGGCGCCGCCAGCACCGGCCGTTCCGGCCGGGCGGGGC
>CALGOL010000110.1 GCA_937960755.1 uncultured Azospirillum sp. | reverse complement strand
GGCGGAGGTTGCGGGCTCAGGTTCAAACCTGCACCCCGACACGGTGAAGCGGCTGGGCGCGGCCGCCCGGCCGAAGGGCGGCGGAACCTCCCCCGCCTTGTGGGTCATCGCGGCGCTGCTGGCGATGATCCTGATCCGGGTGTGGTGAGACGGGCGTTTAGCCGTTCAGTTGCATAAAATTTATGTGCTATCCTTTTCATGATCTTCGCGTGATTGAATACGCGGGCATGGAAAGGATGCGGGCATGATATTGCGGCTCAGCGTGTTCGACCACCCGGATGCGGACGGCGTGTTCACCGTGCAAGTGGCGGTCGATCACCAGACCGTCACCGCCCACACCAAGGTCGCCCTTTCCGAGCATGACCGCAGCAACCTGCGCTGGTATCTGGAAGAATTCTTGCTGGAAACCTACCCGCCGGGGCCGCAGCGGGCGGCGGGCGTCGAAGCCGGCATGGAAGCGCTGGGCGGACAGCTTTTCCGCGATTTGTTCGAGACAACGCCGCAAGCCGCCCGTCTTTGGGCGGTTCTGGCGCCGAACCTGTCGAACCTCCGCATTGAAATCTCCGCCCCGGTCGTGGAGGCCGGCGCCATACCGTGGGAATTGTTGCGCGATCCGGTCAGCAAGCGCTATCTCGCCCTCTCTGCCGACACCTTCGTTAGAACCCAATCAAATGTCGGAACGCCGCCGTTAATCCCCCAGCTGACCAATAACGAAAAACTGCGGGTGTTGTTGGCGATCTGCCGCCCCAAAGGCGGTAATGACGTGGCCTTCCGCTCCGTCGCCGCCCGACTGCTGAAATCGGTCAGCGCAGCCGGGCGCGACCGCATTGAGTTGACCTTGCTGCGCCCGCCGACCTTCCCGGCGCTGACGGCCGAATTGGCGCGGGCGAAGAAGGCGGGGGCGCCCTATCACCTCGTCCACTTCGACGGTCACGGCGATTACGACGAGGGCGGCGGCGTGGTGCTGTTTGAAGACGACGGCGATGAAAACAATCGCCGCGCCATCAGCGGCGCGCAAATCGGCAAAGCGCTGCGCGACAACGGCGTCGGCGTGCTGGTGCTTAACGCCTGCCGCTCGGCCTACGCCGAGGGCGACAAGAAAACGTCGGCGGCGGCGAACGATCACGGCGACATGGTGGCGGCTTACGGCTCCCTGGCGCAACAGGTGGCCGACGCCGGCGTCGCCGGGGTGGTGGCGATGCGCTACAATTTGTGGGTCGTCACCGCGGCGCAGTTTGTCGAACAGCTTTACGCCGCCCTGGCGGCGGGCGAAACCCTGGGTGGTGCTGCGTCCGCCGCCCGCAAGCATCTGGCCGACGCCCCGGCGCGGCGGATTTTTGACGATCCGGTGGATTTGCAGGATTGGCAGGTGCCGACGGTGTTTGAAGCCGCCCCCTTGCGCCTGCTGCCGCAACAATCGGTCAAAAATGTTCTGCTGTTCGACGACGACGGCGATTTGGCCACTTGGCTCGGAACAGATCAACGCCTGCCCCGCCCGCCGGAAACCGGCTTCATCGGCCGCGACGAAACCTTGTTGGCGCTCGACCGCGCCTTCGACCGCCAGCGGGTGGCGCTGCTGCACGCCTTCGCCGGGTCGGGCAAAACCGCGACGGCGGCGGAATTCGCCCGCTGGCTCGCCGCCACCAAGGGTTTAGGGCCGCAGCCCGTCGTCTTGTTCGATAGTTTTGAGCGCTATGATTACGCCGTCACCCTGCCCGGCCTGCTGGACAAGCTGGCGGAGGTCTTTGACCCGGTCCTGCAACAAAACAACATCCATTGGCAGGCGCTGAATTTTGCGAAGCGGCGGACGCTGGCGCTGAACCTGCTGGCGCAAATCCCGGCGCTGTGGATTTGGGACAATGTCGAGCCGGTGGCGGGCTTCCCCGCCGGGACCGAATCGGCGTGGACGGCGGAACAACAGGCCGAATTGCGCGATTTTCTGCGCGACGTATGGAACGCGCCGGGCAAGGGCCGCGTCCTGCTGACTTCGCGGCGCGACGAACGCGGCTGGCTGGGGGAAAACTTCCCCCGCCGGGTGGCG
>CALGOL010000109.1 GCA_937960755.1 uncultured Azospirillum sp. | reverse complement strand
GTGCTCTTCCGATCTGATTCCCCCCTTTCCATTCACGCATTATTCCCAAATCCGAACGCGCGCGGACGCCGCCGACGCAAGGCTTGACGCCTGCGACGCGGAAAAAAATGCGCCCGCACGTTCGCAAGATGTTGAGACAAGACATGAACCCGACGCGCATCGCGGCCCGGTCGGCCGCCGCTGTTCTGTTGTGCTCCGTTTCCGCCGTCGCTTTGGCGGCCGAACCCGCAAAAACCACGCCGCAAGGCCCGCAAACCCTGCGGCCCGACGCGGCGCTGGCGCTGACGCTGGAGCCGGTGGTGGTGACGGCGCCGCGCACTTCGTCGCCCCTGACGATTGAAACCGATCCCAAGGCGCCGCGCATGCCGCTGCCGCCCAACGACGGCGCCGGCTATCTGAAGAGCATTCCGGGCTTCAACGTCATCCGTAAAGGCGGCATCGACGGCGACCCGATCTTCCGCGGCATGTCGGGTTCGCGGCTCAGCGTTTTGATCGACGGCGCGCCGATTCTCGGCGGCTGCGGCGGCCGCATGGACCCGCCCACCGCCTATCTGTTCCCCGAAGCCTTCGACCGCATCACCGTGCTGAAGGGCCCGCAATCGGTGATCCATGGCGGCGGGGCCGCCGGCGCCACCATCCTGGTGGAGCGCAACACCGAACGCTTCGACAAGCCGGGCGTGCGTGGCGACCTTAGCATTCTGGGCGGCGGCTGGGGCCGCAACGACCAAGTGGCCGACGTCGCCGCCGGGTCGAAAGAAGGCTACGTTCGCGCCACCGGCACCCGCGCCCATTCCGACGATTACGAAGACGGCGCCGGCAACAAGGTGCATTCGGCCTATAACCGCTATAGCGGCTCGTTCCTCGCCGGCTGGACGCCGGACGAACGCACGCTGCTGGAGGCTTCCGCTGAAGTCAGCCGCGCCAAGGCGGCCTACGCCGACCGCATGATGGACGGCGTCAAATTCGACCGCACCTCGTACCGCCTGCGCTTTGAACGCAAGGACCTTTCGCCGCTGGTTTCCAAGGTCGGCGCCACCGTCTACTACGACTACATCGACCATGTGATGGACCGCTTCACCTTGCGGCGCTGGACCGGCGGCATGATGGCGGCGCTGAGCAACCCGACGCGCGAGGACAGCGGCGGCCGGGCGCTGGTGGAGCTGAAGCCCGCCGACAAGCTGACCTTGACCCTGGGGGCCGACTTCAACCGCGACCGCCACACCGCCCGTTCGCTCAGCGCCGCCGAATATCTGCGCGGCGTCGATTACCGTTCAAAAGCGCGCACGCCGGATATGGCATTCGACCAATGGGGCGGCTTTTTGGAAGGGCGCTACGATCTTTCCGCCGAACAGCGGGTGATCGCCGGCTATCGCCTCAACCATGTCGAGACCACCCGGCAGGGAATCGCCAACCCGCCGAAGGACGACGATTCGCTGCACAACGCCTTTGCGCGCTATGAACACGACGTCAAGCTGGCGGTTCCCACCACCTTCTATGTTGGTCTCGGCCACGCCCAGCGCGCGCCGGATTATTGGGAGCGCATGCGCAACTTCGCGCTGGATAATGAGAAAATCACCCAGCTCGACATCGGCGCCATCGCCAAGGCGGAGAGGTGGACCGGCTCCTTGTCGCTGTTCGCCAACCGCACGCAAGATTACATCATCCTGTCGTCCACCACCGGCAAGAACATCGACGCCGTGCTGCTGGGCGGCGAAGCGGAAATCAGCTACGCCCTGACCAAGACCTGGACCATCGACGCCTCGCTGGCCTACGTCCACGGCGAAAACACCTCCGACAGCAAGGCGTTGCCGCAGATGCCGCCGCTGGAGGCCAAGCTTGGCGTGCGCTACGACGACGGCGAGTTCCTCGGTGGGGCGCTGCTGCGCGCGGCGACGTCGCAGACCCGCACCGACGTGGGCTGGGGCAATATCGTCGGCACGGACATCGGCCCGACCGGCGGCTTCGCCACCCTGTCGCTCAACGTCGGCTGGCGGCCGACGCCGCGCGCCACCCTGGCGGCCGGCGTGGATAACCTGTTTGACAAGGCGTACGCCGAATCGGTCAGCAAGGCGTCGACGAACACGCTGGTGAGCGAGGGCTACGTTCAGACCACGCGGGTCAACGAACCGGGCCGCACCTTCTGGGTCAAGGGCTCGCTCAGCTTCTAAACCATACGGGGGCGTGCGCGGCGCGTTGGGAAGCGCCACGTACGCCTTTTCCGTCAATGATATTTCTCAACGGAAGCTAAATTCTCGTTGGCGCACGCAAGATATATTTGATAAAATTGTATATTATGTATTACTTATATGTAGCAATTCGCTGATCCCCGGAGCCTCGTCATCATGAATCAAGCCGAAACCGAAGCCGCGCGCCGCGCCAAGGCGGCCTATTTCGGTTTGGACGAAAGCGCGTCCGCCGCGCTTCGCGCTTTTCAGCCCGCCGTGGAACAGGCGCTGCCCCGCATCCTTGACGCCTTTTATCAGCGCACGCTCGCCGAACCGACGCTAAAAGCGCTGTTCCCCCGCCCGGAGATGGTCGATCACGCCAAAAGGGCGCAAGCGGAGCACTGGCGCAACCTGTTTTCGGGCCGTTTTGACGACGCTTACTGGGCTTCGGTGCGCCGCATCGGCGACGCCCATCGCCGGGTCGGGCTGACGCCGTCATGGTACATTGGCGGCTATTCCTTCGTGCTGCGGGAATTGCTGGCGTTGGCGACGCAGGTACACCGCGGCGGCGGCCTGTTTTCCAGCGGCCCCAGCGCGCAACTGACGGCGGCGCAAGCGGCGATCACC
>CALGOL010000108.1 GCA_937960755.1 uncultured Azospirillum sp. | reverse complement strand
GCCGCCATGTCGAAGCGCTGGGCGACGGCATGACCGACGCCGACCGCGCCGATTTGGCGGCGGCCTTTCAAAACGCGGTGGCGGCGGCGCTGTGCGACCGGACAATCCGCGCCATGCGGATGATGCGGGAATCGGCGCCGCAGGCGACGCAGCCGGCGCTCGTTGTGGCGGGAGGGGTTGCGGCCAATCAGGAGTTGCGCCGACGATTGACTGTCGCAGCGCGAGAAAATGGTTACAAGTTTGTCGCGCCGCCCTTGGGGTTATGCACCGACAACGGCGCGATGATCGCCTGGGCGGGGCTTGAGCGTTTTCGCCTAGGCCATTGCGACGGCTTGGATTTCGCCCCCCGCCCCCGCTGGCCGCTTGATCCCGCGACCAAGCCGCATGCCCCCTAAGCGTTGGTGTTTATTGCTTCGCGCGCCCGAGCGATTATGTTATTTGTTCAACATAGAAGATAATGAAATGCCGCAGCGCGGCGGGAGAAAGACGGCAAATGGCGCCCAGCGACAGCGCGGAAAGTGCCGACGGCGGTAAGCGTCCGTCCAACGACGAAGCGCGCGATTCCCTGCATATTCTGCCCCTTAGCGCCATTCCGTTGGAAACTCCCGGTTTGCAGCATGCACGGCTAATTAAAAACGTGCGGCTGCAAACTGTCATTGAGATGTTCAAGGACACTTCAGCCGGCAGCGGCCAGATCGCCCCGCAGCATGTCTCCGCCTATTTCGAGTCCTATAAGGAAGAAGTCGAACGCGATCTGGTGAAGATCGACAAGATCGGCCGCGCCGCCAGCTTCGACGTCTACACCTCGCGCATTGAATTGCGCCGGCTCAACATCGCGGTCAACGACCATGAGCAGTTGACGCTGTCGCCGAAAAAGAAAAAAGAACTTACTCAATATATGACGGTCTTCACTCGGCCGTTGATAGAACACGTCTACGGCTCTGAAGATTTAAAGATCAACAGCGTCGATGAACTGATCCAGATGTTCGCCTCCCCCAACAAGGAAGAGGCGATACGCAATCTGCGCATGATGGCGGATCGGCTGGATATCGAGCTGATGGAAATCCCCAATTTCCTGGAAGAATATGGCGACATTTTCCTGTCGCTGGCGTACTTCCGCAAATGTCTGGATCAGACGGTGCCGGAAGTGCAGCGCTTCGTCGAATGGATGGGGGAAATCCGTTCATCATCGGAAGTGCGGCGCGATTCGCGCCAAGTGAAGATGCTGAACGACATCGCGTCGGATTTGACCGACATCACCACCTCGATCACCGGCCGCTTTGAAAGCTTCGACAATCGCACCAAGGATTTTTGGCGCGACATTAATGCGGAAACCTTCCGCCAAATTCGCGACCTGATCTCATCCCATCACGTCACCATCGGCGGCGTGCTGTGCGGCTTGGCGGTGAAAATGGATTTGTGGAAGTACCG
>CALGOL010000107.1 GCA_937960755.1 uncultured Azospirillum sp. | reverse complement strand
TTCGACCCGCGCCAAGGCGGCCGGCGCGGATTCCAGCCCGTCCGCCGCCGCCCCCGGCGGCCGGGTCGCCCATAAATGATCGGCGAAGCCGGCGCCGTAATCGTACAGCGTATAGGAATGGGAGGGCGTCGCGCGGATGTAGCCCAGCGCGAACAGGTCGAACACCTGGTCGCCGACCCAGGCGCGCAACGCCGGATACTCCGAGCGCAGGCATTCGATCAGCCGCAAGGCGTAGCCGCGGGCGTAAACCCCGACCCTGGCGGCGGCGGTCATGCGGTTGCTTTCCACCACTCGTTCACGGGCGCCCGCCGCGTCGTCGGACAGGATGGCGTTCTGCATCCACGCCTGCAAGACGCCGAAATCCGCCAAACTCGCATCAAGGGTCATGACGGCGGAACTCCTTGGCTTTGTTCAATTCCGCCACCAAGTCGCCCCAGGGCGGAATGTCGGCGTCCCATTCCAGCAGAGTGGCGGCGCCGCCGCAGCGCCGTTGCGCCAGGGCGTAAAGCGGCCACACCGCGTCGGGAACCGGGTGGTCGTGGGTGTCGATCAGGTAATCGCCGTGATCGCTCGGCCCGGCCAAATGCATCTGCACGATGCGGTCGGCGGGGATGGTTTCGATATAGGCGACCGGATCGAAGCCGTGGTTGCGGGCGCTGACGTAGATGTTGTTGACGTCGAGCAGCAGGCCGCAGCCGGTCGCTTCGGCCAGCCGGGCGATAAATTCCGGCTCAGGAATGGAAGAGGCGCGAAACTCCAGATAGGTGCTGGCGTTCTCGACGATCAGCGGCCGGCCGAGATAATCCTGCACCGCCTTCACCCGGTCGGCGACATGGGCGAGGGCGGCTTCGGTCAGCGGCATCGGCAGCAGGTCATGGGTGTTGACCCCTTGCGCGCCGGTCCAGCACAGGTGATCCGACACCCATAACGGCCGCACCCGGTCGATCAGGTCGCGCAGCTTGGCGAGATAGCCCCAGTCGAGCGGGGCGGAAGACCCCAGCGACAGCGACACGCCATGCATGACGATGGGTTTGGCGGCGCGCACGACGTCGAGGACATAGGCGGCGTAGCCGTGGTTGTCGATGTAGTTTTCCGAAATGATTTCAAACCAATCGACGCCCCACGCCTCCGGCGGGGTGCGCGTCAGATGGTCGAAATGGACGTCGCGCAGGCCCACGCCGTCGCCGGGGTCGGGCAACCCCAGACGACGGGCGGCTTGCGGGACGCCGCTGGTTGCGGCAGCGGCGTCCATCGGTCAGGTGGTCGGCGGGAAGGCCAGACGCAGGTCGTTCGGCGCTTCGGGCGCCGGCGGAACCGCCTTGTTCTGGTGCTCCATCACCTGCTTAAAGGCTTGATAAGCCACGTCGTCCACCCGCTGGCCGAGCTTGAACTCCATCTCGCCGATCTTTTGCGACGACGGCGAGTTGCAGCCGTGGGTGAACGGCGTCAGCTCGTACAGCTCCATCACGCCGCCTTCCGGGAACAATTGCGAGGCGGAAATCGGCGCGGCGCAACCGCCGGCCCCGCCGCAATAGTTGTCGGACGGCGCGTTGAACGGCCCGGTCTTCGCCCCCGACGAACCGCAGCCGCCGCCCGACGAGCCCACCGGCTGGACATAGCCGCAGCCGCCTTGCCCGGCGCATTTGTTGGAGCCGCGGCAGTTGTGGAACACCGCCGGCTGAGCGCAGGAATTGACGCCCGGCGTTTCGGAATCCAAGCTCTGGCAGGCGTGATAGACCTGCCCCTTGATCTGGCCGGGGACGCCCTGCGCCAGATCCGGGCCTTCGCCGAACACCGCCCAGCACAAGGCGACGCGCGGCCCGGTGCCGGACATGGAGGGGAACGGGAAGCCCGGCGCGACGCCGCCTTCCGGCGGGTTCCAATAGCTGTTCAGCACCGTGGTCACGCCGGCGATGCAGCCGTTGACCGCCTGGCTGAGGGTGACGAGGTTGGCCTTGTCGCCCTTCAGATTGTTCAGCGCCTTGGCCACCGCTTCCGCCGACGGGATGTCGTAGGGCGGGTTGATCGCGGCGTCGGGTTGCAGGTCCTTGGTTTCCCAATGGCCCGGCTTTTTCGACTGCGCCCAGGTGGTGACTTGGGGCAGCAGGTCGCGGACGATCAAGAAGCGTTCGTAGTGGTCGTAGCCGTCGGAATTGGCCCGCGCCGCGCCGTCCGCCGACGGCTCCAGCTTGCCGGTGTCGGAATAGCTGGGATAATCGGAATCGAGCGCCGGGCGCGACGGCCGGTAGCGATGGCGCACTTCCTTCAGCATGTCGCTGTCGGCCGACAGATTGACGGTGCGCAGCACGCCGCCCTTCAATTCGGTCTTGAGGGTGCTGCCTTCGCCCTGGTCGGTGATGGCGTCCATCATCCGCATCACCTGTTGAAAGGCGATGTCGGAATAGGTCAGCGCCACCGTGGTTTCAAAACCAGGAAATTCCCGCATCGGGTGGCCCGAAGCGAAATTGTTGAACAGGTCGTTCTGCACGCCGTTGGGATTGTAGACGTGGTCCCACAGCTTGGTTCCGCCTTCATACTCCAAATGCAGATAGTCGTGATAACACTGATACATCCAACCGATGGTGCCGAACATCGGCAGATTGGCGTCGGTGTATTCCGGCTTCCAGCCTTCGAACGGGACCTTGGGGAAGTAATACTTGGCGTTGTCGCCCAGACCGGCGCGTGCCTGTTCTTCCGGCTGTTCGATGGCGAGGAACAGCTCGATGCGGTCCTCGTCCAGCGCGCCGGTCGCCACCTTCACATTGGTGAAGGTGCTGGTCTGCGTCAGGTCGACGATGTAGGGGATGGTGGTTTTGTCCGGGCCGTAGCAGGTCCAGGCGGAATCGCGGCTTTGCAGCGCGGTGAAGACCGGCTTCACCCCGATGGCGGTCGCCATGTTGGCCGCAAGCTGCATGTGCAGCATTTCTTGGATGAACACCGAAAACACGATGTTGAAGGCGTGCTGATTGGCGGTTTCCGGCTTGGCGCAGGTCTTCATGCCGGGCCACAGCCGGCCCTTATAAAGATCGCTGCCGGCGCCGGTGACGGCGTGCATGCCTTCGATGGAATAGAGCGCCGTCTGATAGAGCGGCACGGTGAACAACTCGACGTTCAGCGCCGCTTGGGCGATGGCGCGCACCGCCGAGATGTCGGTCGCAAGATTATCCAAAGATCGGCCTTTGGGGAGCCATTCGCTGGAAATGCGAGGCATTGTTGTTTTCCTCCCATAACGGGCAAGAGAAAGGGATGTTTGTAATTATTTTTCGCGCAACGCCGCGTCGCGCAACGCCATTAAATCCGAACATTATTGCAGTTAAAACAATTAATTATAATGTATTATATAATATACATATATATGATTTTGATAAATTCATATGTATTACTATTTTATATTCGATAGTCAGCGGACGCCCTTGCCCGCCGCGGCGGTTTGGCGGATAATGGCCGCGCTGACTTTAAATGGGTGAGGCTACGGCCATGATTTCCGATGTCGGTTCAAGCACCACAGGCGCCGCGCTGGCGATTCGCCAGGGGCTCAATCAACAGAACTTCGGCTTGCAGGCGCTGGCGCAGTCCGCCCAGCCGCAAGGCGCCGTCGCCGCCTTGACCGGGCAAGCGGATCAAAGCGGGGGCGGCCAAAGCGGGGGCGGGAACGTTACGGCGACTCGCGGGCAGAATCTCAACATCGTCGTTTGAACCGCCGTTTTCTGGTTTGGCCCCCTCCGGTTCAGGCGAGATAGTTTAGCAGTGACAATTGCTGCCGTTTGGCGGTGACGGTGTAGGCCGCCTCCAAAGCGGTGTTGGCTGACGACAAGCGGGCCGCGACTTCGGTTTGGTCCACGCCTTCAATCCGGGCGATTTGTTCGGTGACGCCGTTGCTCAATTCCTTGTGCTCGGTCTTTTTCGTGTCCAGCGTCGCCATGTCCGACGCTACTTTGGCGTGGACCGAGCGGAGCTGATCTTTCGCCATCGTCATGTATTCCATGGCGCTTTCGATATTGGCTTTATAGTTGCCGGGATTGGACGCGGCGGCCCGCGCTTTGCGGAAGGCTTCAATCAGCGTTTGAAACGCTTCGTCATTGCTGCTGACGCCGTATTCCAGCGACAACCCGTCGTCCGCCGTCACCCGCGACTTGTCCCACGCCTTGGAGTTGTCATTTTTCGTCAGATACTCCGCGTCGTAGTACGGCAGGTTGGGCGGGTCAGTGGTGGGGACGGTGTCTGACGCCGCGTCGTTCGGCGGCAATTTGGCGACAGTGACGGTGTTGGCGATCGAACCGTTATACGCCGTCGTCGATGTCGTCATCATCGTCGTGTAATTCGGATGGTTGGTCGTATCCAGCATCCGCGTGCTGGTCAGGGTGATCGGCTGACCGGGGCCGCCATCGATACTCACCGGCGGCGCCGGGTTGAGCAGCGCAAATTGCGCCCGCAGTCGGTCCGCGACGTTGCTGGTGGTGGTGGCGGTTCCGGCGGCGTAGTCTTCCGCCGTCACGGTGTAGCGCACGGTGTGCTTGGCGTAGACCGGCAGATCGCGCGGCTCGGTCGGGTTGTCGGTATAGTATTTCAGATTATAGGGGTCGTCGGCGTTGCCGATTTCCACAGTGAATTCAAAAGTGTCGCCGACGTCGACGCCGTGACCGTTGAAGGAGAAGCTGTCGATCTGGCCGGCGACGGTGGTCGCCGCGGTGGTGCTCGGCGCGTTGGCGGTGTTTTCGACGGTCGGCCGATTGACGATGCGGGACGAGACGTCGAAGGTGTCGCCGTTGGTGTTTCCCGCCAGCGTGATGACGCCGTTGGCCGTGCTGACGGTCATGTCAAGCGCAGGATCGGCGGCGTTGATGAGCGTCGTCAATTGCTGCGCGACGAAGGTGATGGTCTTGGTGTCGGCGGCCTGGATTTCATATCCGAAGATCTGGCCGTCCACGGTGACTTCGAAATAGTCGCCTTCGTCGACAATATTGCCGTTCAACGTGATGTTGGTGGTTTCGCGCTGTTGCTTCAGCAAATCCGTCACCGGCTCCGTATCGAAACGCGAACCGGAAAACAGGTAGCGGTCGTCAAAACGTTCGTTGAGGTATTGGCGGATGTCGCGCATCGCCGCCTCCACCCGGTCGCGCATGTCGTTGGCTTGGGTGAAGGTGACGTCGAAGCTGCTGCTCGCCGCCGCGGTCAGCGTGTCGAATGACAGGTTCAGCACGGCGCCGGCGCCGGGGCCGCCTTGGATTTCAAAATTCCAGCCTTCGCCGTCGCCGGGCGGCGTGCGCTTCAGGTTGACGGTCTGGGTGGTGCGGCCGCCCAGCCCGTCGGTCACGGTGACGTCGAAGCTGCCGTTCTCCATGCTCTGCGACGGCAGCGCGGTCACGGTGTACTTGGCGTTCATGTTGAGCTTGGACGAGTCCGCGTTGACGCGAACCTTCATGCCTTCGGCGTTGTTGTTGGCGACGCTTGAGATGGTCGCGGCGCCGGGCTCGAACGGCATCAGCGTGCTGGACTGCCAATCCGACGCGATCTTCTCCAGCGCGGTCAACACCTTGTCGGTGGCCTGAACGCGGGGCAGCGCGGTGTCGATGCTTTGGGTGTAGTTGGCGCGCTTCACCAGCTCCGAGCGCAGGTCCAGCAGTTTTTGCGTTTCAGGACCAAAGTCCGCCAAATTGGTGGATTTGACGCCGGAGGTGAGCTGGCGCGACAGCGTGTCCACGTTATTGGCGTTGACGCCAAGGTTGCGAACCTGACTGAGGTAGCGAGCGTAAGAACTCGTCTGCGTGATGGTGCTCATGAGACGCGCCCTCCAGCGAAAAGACATCTGGAGAGCGCTATGCAGAAAGTGTGCCAGCTATGGCGGCATGCGTTAGCTGACAATCGACTCCAGCAGATCGAACATCTGGTTGGTGACCTGCATCACCCTGGCGGATGCGGCGTAAGAGGTCTGAAGCTGTTGCAGCAGCGCGATTTCTTCATCCATGTTGACGCCGACGTTGCCGCGATAGCGCTCCTCGATCACCGTGCGCGATTCCGATTCCGCCGTCAGGCGGCTTTTCGCCAAGCTGGCGGCTTCCATGGCGCGGCCGGGGATCGCGTTGACCATGTCGCGGTACGACACGTCTTTCTCGTTCAGGCCGTCGGCCGACAGGGTGCGGCCCTTGGCGTTGAAGGCGACGGTTACCTCGGCGATGGCGGAAACTTTGATTTTCTTCGAGTTATCAAGCAGTTTGGCGTTAACGGCAAAGCCGAAGCGATCATCGCCGGCGAAGAAGCTGGTTCCCTGCTCGTCGTCGGAAACCGGCTTGGCCTTGTTGTAGGCGTCGGCGAAGCTGGTGGGCTCGCCTTCTTTGGTCTTGGCGGTGAAGGCGTTCGCCACCGCGTCAAGCTGCGAGCGCAGCTTGCGGATGATTTCCGCCGTCGCTTCGCCGCTGGCGGCCTTGGGCGGATCAGCGGCGGAGCCGTCGTAACGCATGTCGTAGATGGCGCCCAAACGGCCCTGGCGCAGGTGCGGCGTGATATCCTGCTGATTATTGCCTACCTGCATGTAAATGGCGCCGCCGGCGTAGGTAAGTTCTGCCGGGGAGGAATCGACCAGCGCCAAGCCGGTTTCGGTGAAGATGGCGACGCGGCCGTCGGCGCGGTCGACCGTGCGCACGCCCACCAGCGTGTTCAGCTCTTTGACCAGCGAGTCCCGACGGTCGGACGCTTCGTTCGCGGCGGAACCCAACGCCTGCAACGACACGATGTCGTCGTTGATCTTGTCGATTTCCGTCATCAGCTCATTGGCGCGCTGCACGCCGTCGCCAATGTCCTTTTGCATGTCGGCGTCGATCTGCTCGACCCCGGCGGACACGCGGTTGAGTTCGCGGGCGAAGTTATTGGCGGTTTGAATCACCTGATATTGAGCGGTTTCGCTTTCGGGCGAGGTTTCCAGCGTCTTCCAGGCGGCTTCAAAGTCTTGCATATAGGTGGTGAGCAACGGCTTGCCGCTGGACGTGCGCAGCAGATCGCCGATCTTCACCATATAGTCGCTTTGCCCCTGCGCCCGGCCTTCCCGCGCCGTCAGGCTTTCCAATTGCGCCTTCAGCCCGGAATCCATTTCGCGGCGGTATTCGGCGGTGACCACCAGCCCGCTGGCGTCGACCTTCTGCTCCAGCGTGTGGCGCGAGCGGTTCGGGTCGTTGATCCGGGTGATGTTGTCCGAAACGACGTTGAGGCCGGCTTGGACGGTGCGCAATCCCGCGGTTGCGCTGTTGAGGGCGCCGAAGAGCGACATGGCGGGGGACCTTTCTGGCTGGGGCTTTTTCGGGGCGGCGCCTTAATGCGTCCGCCCCTTTTTTTGCGCCTTCGCGGCGTTACCGCTTCAGGTTCAGCACTTCCTGCAACATTTCGTCAGAGGTGGTGACGATCTTGGTGTTGGCGGAATAAGTGCGCTGCGTGACGATCAGTTTGGTGAACTCGTCGGCGATATCGACGTTCGAGCCTTCCACCGAGTTGGCGATGATGGCGCCCGAACCGTTGTTGCCGGCGTCGTTGAAATTGGGCTTGCCGCTATCCTGGGTTTCAATGAACACGCCGCCGGCTTGACGTTGCAACGAGTTGGGATCGTTGAAGGACACCACCGGCACGCGCGCCACCCGCTTGGAGCGGCCGTTGTCGTAGTTGACCACCACTTCGCCGGTGTCGTTGAACACCACATCCTTGAACTGACCGCGCGGCGCGCCGTCTTGCACGAACTGCGTGACGTTGATTTCGCGGCCGGCGTACTGCGTCACGCCGCCGGGTTGGCCGAAGTTGCCCAGGTTGAGCGTGATCTGCTGTTCGCCAAAGCCGTAGTTCACCGTGAAGGTCACCAGGGCCGGCCGTCCGGCGGTCTGCGTCGCCGAGGTCGTCGCGGTGCCGTCCGCCCCGACAAAGGCGGTGGAAATGCTGGTCAGCGTGCCGACCGTTTCCGGCGTGGTGCCGAAGTTCAGGCCGATGTGCGCCGGGGTCTGGCCCACCACCGTGGTCTGTTGCAGCGAGAACGAGATGTCGGTGGCGTCGGTCACCAAGCCCAACGCGGTGTCGCCCGCGATGGTCAACTGCGTGCCGGCGGCGGTCGCGGTGGTGCCGGCGACGCCTGCGGCGTTAATCAGGCTAGCGAGTTCGGCGATCACCTCCGCACCAGTATCGAAATCGGTGTAGTTCTCCTTGGTGATGGTCACCGAGTAGGTGTTGCCGGCGGTGGTGGTCACAGAATAGACGTCGCCGACGTCAACCTGGGAGCCGCCGAAATTGATCGTGTTCGCCGCCGCCGCCGGCGCGGTCGGGGTCAGCGTGTTGGCCACCGGCTTGGTGGCGGCGGTCTTCGCCGTCAGCGTGATGACGCCGCCGGTCGCGGCCGCCGTCACCGGCAAGGTGCTCTCACTGTTGATTTCCGCCGCCAGCGCCGCCGCGATTTCCTCCATCGACGATTCCTCGCCGGTGGTGACGTAGGAAATTGGCGCGCCGTTGATCGACACGGTGAATTCCGCCCCGACGTCGCCGGGATTGCCGATCAGCGTCACCTGTTGCGACTGCCGAATGCCCGGCGTGTTGAACTGGGTGTTGGCGGAAGCCATGCTGGACGGGGTGGTGTCGGCGTTATCGACGCTGAACACCGGAGCCGCGCCCATGCTGGCGCCCGCCGTCTTGCGCTGCAAGGTGATTTGGCTGCCGGTGGTGGAGGCGACCACGTCAAGGCCGGCGGCGTTGATCTTGTTCGACAAGGCTTCCAGCGCGCCGGCGGCGTTCTTATAGCTGGTGAAGTTCTGCGCCGTCACGGTCACCGTGAAGGTCTGCGCCGCGGCGACGCCGTCATCCACCACCACCTGGAAAACATCGCCGATGTCGATCTGCGATTGCAGCATGGTGGTGCGATAGGACTGGCCGGCGGAAGTGGTGGCGGCGGTCGGCGACGAAGCGCCGAACTCGTTTTCCACCGGCGATTTGCCGGAGACGTCGGTATCCAGTTCAAAGGCCTTGCCGGGGGTGCGGGCGATCAGCGAAACCACGCTGCCGCTCACCAGCGCCAACACCGGCGCGGAAGGCGACGCCGAGTTGATGACGTTGGCCATCGCATTGGCCAAGCCGGAGAAGTTGCGGATCAAGCCAATGTTTTCATTGGTTATTTCCAGTTCGTAGTCCTTGCCGTCGATGGTCGCCTTGAACACTTCGCCGACCCGCAATTGATCTTGGCCGTTGGGGGCGCCGCCGCCAAAGGTCAGGGTGTTGATCTGCGGCAAGGCGGTGGTGCCGGCCTGGTTGGGACCGAAGGAAATCGTCGTCGTGCCGCCGGTGTAGCTGCCGTCCAGCGGCTTCACCGAGCTGTCGGGCGCGGTGACGAACAGCCGCCAGTCGTTGGCGCCCTGCTGGCGCCAGTTCAGATTGACGGTGCGGGCGTTGCCTTGCGTGTCGAACACTTGGATCGACGAGGTCGGGATCTTGACGCCCGCGGTCGGCGTCGCCGGCAGGTTGGCGGAATAGTCGATCTGCGTGGTGGACGTCGGCTTGTCGATCAGCGTGTTGACCTGGATCGGCTGGATCACGTCCTTGTTCAACTGTCCGGTGGTGCTGTCGTAGCTCCAGCCGTTCAGCGCGAAGCCGGCGCTGTTCACCAGATAGCGGTTCTTATCCAGCTCGAAATCGCCGACGCGGGTGTAGAACACGTTGTCGGCGTTCAGCGTGCCGGTCTGCGTCTGCACCGTTTCGCCGATCTGGCCGGGGCCGGTGGCGCTGGCGGACAGCTTCGAGACGGAAAAGAAGCCGGCGCCCTGGATCGACACGTTGGTCGGGCTTTGCACCTGTTGCAGCGCGCCTTGGATGTTGTTGACGAAGATCGGCTTCACCGTCAGACCGCCCGGCGAATGCAGGCGGCTGGACGATTCCAGCACCAGCGTTTCAAACGAGGTGTTGACCCGCTTGTAGCCCAGGGTCTGCGCGTTGGCGATGTTGTCGGAGATATGGCCCAGCGCGCGGGATTGGGCGGTCAGGCCGAGGACGGCGGTGGTCAATGATCCGAAGATGCTCATGGTCGCGGCACTCCCAGGCCAGATAGGCAAATCAACTTTGCGCTATTCCTAGCAATGGCCGTGCCAGTCCCAAAAAAGCCTTGAGGGCGCTGGATTTCAGATTCGGGGCGGTTGGTTTTGCCATTCGCCCGGCAAAAATGACCGGGCGCCCAGTCTTAGGGGGACGGGTTTACCCGGTCGCGCGCGGCGCCGGCCAATAGCGCCGACGTCTGGCGGATGACGCCGGCCCAGTCGCCGGGGCGCTGCTGGCGGATCAGCCGCAACGACGGACGCCATGGGCAGTCGGCGCGGTCGATCAGCCAGCGCCAATCGGGGGCGTAAGGCAGCAGCACCCGGCCCGGAATCCCGAGCGCGCCCGTTAAATGCGCAATCGACGTGTCCACCGTGACCACGGCGTCGAGCGCCGCGATCAGCGCGGCGGTGGCGGCGAAGTCGGTCAGGGGGAAAGGCGGCGGCCGCAAGCGCGCCGCCAGTTCCGGCGCAAGGGAGATCGGAAGAGCACACGTCTGAACTCCAGT
>CALGOL010000106.1 GCA_937960755.1 uncultured Azospirillum sp. | reverse complement strand
GTCGCCGCGCTGGACAAGGCCAAGGACGCCGTCGCCGCCGTGCTGCTGGACGGCGCGGCGGAAGCGGCGCTTTCGCCGGCGGCGCTGGCGGCTGAAATGGCCTTCGCCGCCCGCTTGCGATCCTATCGTTTCGACAAGTATCGCACCAAGGAAAAGCCGGAAGCCAAGCCGGCGTTGGAAAGCCTGACCTTCCATTGCGCCGATCCTGACGCCGCCGCGGCCGCTTTCGCCGCCGCCGCGCCGGTGGCCGACGCCGTAATCTTCGCCCGCGACGTGGTGTCGGAACCGGCCAACGTCATTTATCCCGCCAGCTTGGCCGAGCGCGTCAAGACGTTGGAGGCGCTGGGCGCCAAGGTCGAGGTGCTGGAGCCCGCCGCCCTGAAGGATCTGGGCATGGGCGCGCTGCTTGGGGTGGCGCAAGGCAGCGTCAATGAGGCGCGGGTGGTGGTCATCCGCTGGGACGGCGCCCCCGACGATAAAGAGCGCGGGCCGGTGGCGTTCATCGGCAAGGGCGTCACTTTCGATTCGGGCGGCATCTCGATCAAGCCGGCGGGCGGCATGGAGGATATGAAATGGGACATGGCGGGCTCGGCCGCCGTCATCGGCGCCCTGCACGCGCTGGCCGGCCGCAAGGCTAAGGTCAACGCGGTCGGCGTCGTCGGGCTGGTGGAGAACATGCCGTCCGGGACGGCGCAGCGGCCGGGCGACGTGGTGGCCTCGATGTCCGGCCAGACCATCGAAGTCATCAACACCGACGCCGAAGGCCGCTTGGTGCTGTGCGACTGCATGCATTACGCCCAAACCGCCTTCAAGCCGCGGCTGATGGTCGACGTCGCCACGCTGACCGGGGCGATCATCGTCTCATTGGGCCGCGAATACGCCGGCCTGTTCGCCAACGACGACAAGCTGGCCGCCGATCTGACCGCGGCGGGCGCGGCGGCGGGCGAGCCGTTGTGGCGCATGCCGCTGGGCGAGGCTTACGACAAAGACATCAATTCCGACATCGCCGACATGAAGAACATCGGCTCGCCGGGCGTCGGCGGCTCGATCACCGCGGCGCAGTTTTTGAAGCGCTTCGTGACGGAAGACCGGCCGTGGGCGCATCTCGACATCGCCGGCATGGCGTGGAGCAAGAAGGACGCGGCCCTGACGCCCAAGGGCGCAACCGCCTTCGGCGTCCGCTTGCTGGATCGCTTCGTCGCTGATTTCTGCGAAGGTTGATCCAAGTGGGCGAGGCGCGCTTTTATCACCTTCAGCGCAGCGCGCTGGAATCCGCTTTGCCGAGGCTCTTGCTGAAAACGCTGGAGCGCGGCTGGCGGGCGGTGGTGCTGGCCGGCTCGCCCGAACGGGTGCAAGCGCTCAACCAGCACCTGTGGACGTTTGACCCGGCGTCGTTTCTGCCCCATGGCGCCGCCGGCGACGGCGACGCCGAACGGCAACCGATCTGGTTGACCTGTTTGGAAGAAAACCCTAACGGGGCTCAAGCGCTGATGCTGGTGGACGGCATGGCGGCCGACGACCTCGCCGGTTTCGAGGTGGTATGCGATCTGTTCGACGGTCGCGACGCCGAGGCGGTGGCGGCGGCGCGGCGACGCTGGACCGCTTGCAAGGCCAAGGGATTAGCGATGTCTTATTGGCAAGAAGGCGAACGCGGCGGCTGGGAGCGCAAGGCTTGAACCGCGGCCCAGGCCGCCCCAGCTGATAAAATACATTGCATTTCTCTGAACTTGCGACGAACCTTGCGTAAACTTGGCGGCGGCGTCACGAGCGGCGCGGCTGCATTTTCGGGCTAGGCGCAACACGGCGGCGGCATGTTTCTTGTAGACGACAGCGCTCCAGCGGCGGCCGATCTAGACCGCAGCCTTGCTGACGCGATTTCCGGCGCGCGGGTGCTGATCGTCGACGACAATCTGGCGAACGTGGAGTTATTGCGGGAAATCCTGAGCCACCATGGCTACCATAATATTGTTTGCGAGACGGATTCCCGCCGCTTCGCTCAGGTTTGCGCCGATCAGCAGTTCGACATTTTGTTGCTCGATATTCGCATGCCGCATATCAGCGGGTTCGAACTGATCGAAATGGCGCGCAAGCAGATTTATGTCGGCGATTTGGTGCCGATTTTGGTGCTGACGGCGCAGACCGACCTCGACACGCGGCGCAAGGCGCTGCAACTGGGGGCCAACGACTTTCTCAACAAACCGTTCGTCGCGTGGGAATTGCTGCATCGGGTGCGCAACGCGCTCTCCACCCGCATGCTTTATCGCCAGGTGCTGGAGCAGAAAACCGATCTGGAGCGCCGGGTGGCCGAGCGCACGGCGGAACTAAGCGCCGCGCTGGTGGCGGCCCGCGAAGGCGAGCGGGCCAAGCTCGATTTCCTCAGCATGATGAGCCACGAGTTGCGCACGCCGCTCAACTCCATCGTCGGCTTCGCCGAAGTGATGGCCGATCCGGGCTTTTCGCCGTTGAAGCCGTCGGACGTGCGGGAATACGCCGCCGTCATCGAAGAAAACGGCAAGTCGCTGCTGACCATGGTGAACAATCTGCTGGATTTCACCCGCACCGGCACCGGGGCGGCGGAACTGGCGGAATCGGATTTCTCCTTGCGCCGCATCCTATCGGCCTGTGTCGAGCAGATATCGATCAAGGCGCGGCAACGGGGGGTGACCATCATCCTGGCTGATTGCGAATCGGTGGTGCTGCGCGCCGACCGCCGCCGGGTGAAAGACCTGCTGCTGTCGTTGCTCGACAACGCCGTCAAGTTCAACCGCCAGGGCGGGCGGGTCGAAGTTTCGGCGCGCAGCGACGCGGCGGCCGGCGTCTTTCGGCTGAGCGTCGCCGACACCGGGCACGGGGTGGCGAAGGAGGAATGGTCGCGGCTGTTCACGCCGTTCTATCAAAGCGACGCTTCGTTGCGGCGGACCCATGAAGGCATCGGCTTGGGCCTGCCCATGGTGCGGCGCTACGCCGAAATGCACGGCGGGACCGTCGATATTGACGACAGCGTGATCGACCAGGGCTCCACCTTCACCGTCAGTCTGCCGCTGTCCCGCGTCGTCGGCGCGGAAGGCGGCGAGGCGACCCCCACGCCGTCCTTCGGTTAACGATCTTCTTGCGCTACAACATGGCACCGGCTGGCGTTCGCCATGGCGCCGCCCGGTGAATCCTGACGACTTTTCCGCGGTTCGACGCTCGCCATGACCTACGCCTTCGCTAAAGACAGCCGCGCTTGCGCCGTTTGCCAATCTTGGGCCGGCGCGCGGGAGTTGTCCGCCGACATGACGCTGGCCCATGTGCCGCGCTACAGCGCCGAAGGGGAATGCCGCACCGCGGTGAGCCAGGATTACGGCCGCGTCACCAAGAGCTACCACACCTGCGACTGCTGGTCGCCGATGCCGCTTTTGCGAGCGCATGGCGCGCGTCACGCCCGCACCCCCGGCCCGGCCGCGGCGATGGAAGGGTTGCTGGCCGCCACCCCGGCGGAAAAGCGTCCTTCTCCCTCTCTCCCCCCGGCCCCGGCCCCGGCGCCGGCGTTAGCGCCGCTGGCGCCAAAAGAGATCGGAAGAGCGTCGTGTAGGAAAGAGTGTAGATCTCGGTG
>CALGOL010000105.1 GCA_937960755.1 uncultured Azospirillum sp. | reverse complement strand
GTCGCCGTGCTGGACCGCGCCTGGGTGCGGCGGCCGGGGCATGACGTGCGCTTTTCGCCGGAAGACGAAGCGATGTGGGCGGGCTTGCAGGCGCATTTGGCGGGGGAGGCGCGTTTTCGCCCGCCGCGGGTGCGCGATCTGGCGCGGAGCTACGACATTGAGGAGCGCTTGATTCGCCGGCTGTTTCGCATGGCGGCGCGGCGCGGCGATGTGGAGGAGGTGGCGCAGGATCATTTTTTCCTCGCCGAGACGGTGGTGGAGATGGCGAATATCGCGCGGGAGCTTGCCGCGGCGGGGGAGGACCATCACTTTACCGTCATCGCCTTTCGCGACCGGCTGGACAACGGCCGCAAGGTGGCGATCCAGATTTTAGAGTTTTTTGATCGGCAAGGGCTGACCATGCGCCGGGGCGACATCCGCCGCATCAACCCGCATAAGGCCGATTTGTATTCGGTTCCGCCGGACTTGTCCGACGGAGCGGATGGAGGAGCAGCGTCCCCGGTGGGGCGGCCGGACTTCAAATCCGGAGAGGGCCGCGAGACGGTCCTTGGTAGGTTCGACTCCTACCTCCTCCGCCACCCAATCGCCCAGGAGCACGGATGAACGCCGTTTCACCCCCCGTCTTCGTCGCGCGCTTCGACGCCGCCGCCAAAGCGGCGCAAGCCGCCGAAATCGCCTTTCGCAACAACATCGCCGCTGAAATCGCCCGGCATGAACGGACGCGGCAGTTCGCCTTTCGCCGCTTGGGCTTGGCGCGCGACCTGTTGGCGGCGGTGAGCGGGGCGGAAAACGAAGACGCGGCGACCGCCGCGGGGGCCGCGGCGCTGAAGCGGGAATTGGACTGGCACGGCGAAACCGAGCATCGCGCCCGCGTGCTGGCGGCTTTTCGCCCGGTCAGTCTGGCGGTGTGGGCGGCGTCGAAAGACGAAAACGCCGACGCTGAGACGGTGGACCAAGCGTTCGAGACTTTCGAGGCGTGGCATCGCGATGCGGTCGGGACCGAGTTCTTCGCCCTGCTGGATCAGGAATTGCCGGAGTTTCCCGTTGTCGAGTTCTGACGGCGCCGACTTCAATCGCTGGGTCGCCGCGAGCTTCGCCGATAGCGGCGGCTTCACCGTGCTGATTATCCTGCTGGAGATCGGCGGGGACAAGGTGACGCCGCTGACGTGCTCCCACCTGCATTTCGTCGGGCCGGACGTGAAGTGGCGGGAGATGCGGGATTTGCTGGATCGCTCGGGCAAAAAATGGCAAGGAGCGGCGTTTTTCGTCGCCAAGGCGCCCGGCGGCGGCCCGGTGGCGGACTTTGTCGCGCAAGCCCAGCTTCAGAGCCGCGCGGAGGAAGTGATTATGAACCGCATGCGGCTGAACGACGCCGCGCTGTTCGACCGGCGCGGCCGTTTGTTTCGGGTTGACCCTGTCGAGGGGACGGCGTGAGGGCGGCGGCATGAGCGGGAACGACGCTGTTCTGGGCTGCCCCTTGCCTTTGGGGCTGTTTTACGACGTGCCCAATCACATGTGGTACGCGCCGGAGGCTGACGGTGTGGTGCGCTTGGGCATGACGACGGTGGCGGTGGCGCTGGCGCAAGGCCGGGTCTTCGCCTTTACGCCCAAGCGGGCGGGGCGGGCGATTGAAAAGGGCAAGTCCGCCGCCACCATCGAAAGCAGCAAATGGGTGGGACCGGCGCGCGTGGCCTTTGACGGCGAAGTGGTCAAGGTCAACGACGCCCTGATCGACCGGCCGTCGCTGCTGGTGAGCGACCCCTACGGGGCCGGCTGGATGATG
>CALGOL010000104.1 GCA_937960755.1 uncultured Azospirillum sp. | reverse complement strand
GCAAGGCGGCGGGCAGCAGCGCCGTCATAGCCCTCTCCCCCCTGGGGAGAGGGTTGGGTGAGGGGGAAAACGTCACCGAATCCGGGCTGTCTCCGGCCTTCCGGCCGTACGCCCCCTCACCCTGAGCCTGCGGCTCTTCCCTCTCCCCAGGGGGAGAGAGGGATTGTTTGATGACGGGCGCATTCATGGCAGCCATCCGTTTTCTTCCACCTGGCGGGCGACGGCGCGATTGATGGTCGCCGGCTCGGCGTTTTCCGCCTTCAGCCGGTCGCGCAAGTCGCCGAGAATCTTCATGCGGTCGGCCCATTCCTCCGGGAACAGTTCGGCCAGCCGCTTGCGCAGCACCCGCACCAGACCGGGACCGCGCCCGCTCGACGAGATGGAGAACAGCAAATCGCCGCGGCGCAGAATGCCCGGCGTGTGGAAATCGCAGTAGGGAACGACGTCCTCGACGTTGACCAAAATCTTGGCGGCGCGCGCCCGTTCCGCCAGCGGATTGGCGATTTCGGCCGGCAAGCCGGCGACGAACAGGATGTTAAGCCCTTGCAACTCCGCGTCGGTCGGCGTGCGCTGGATCAAGGCGGGGCCGGCGGCCTCCGCTATAACCGCATCCGACGTCGGGGCGAAAACTGGCGGATTAAAGCCGCCGTCGCGCAGGATCTCCAGGCGCTTGACCGCCAGCGGCCCGGCGCCGACCAAAGCGGCGCGCACAAAGGCGGGGGATAGGACGACTGGCAGCATGGCGTTCGGGCTCGGTCTGGGGGCTCGCCCTATAGTGATATGGAAGGTGGCGTCCGATATTCAACACATTTTTTCAGTGTTAAAAAAATCACTTCGTTGTGTGAAATGTAAAATGTTGCGCCTCGCCCTTCCAGGTGTTAGTGTGAAATCAGAAAATGAACGTTTTAATTTTGTTAAATTAACCCGCGACAGGCGACGGCGACATGCGCGATCTGGCTGCTCTTAACCCCTTTGACGCCCAAGGCGCGCGCGACGCCGCTTTTGCGGCGGCGCTGAACGCACGCTACGCCGCGGCGTCGCCGCAACAGGTGCTGGAAGCGGCGATCCGCGATCTATTCCCCGGCCGGCTGGCGCTGGTGTCGTCCTTCGGCACAGAAGCCGCCGTGCTGCTGGCGCTGGCCGCCGACGTCGATAAAAGCCTGCCGATCCTGTTCGTCGACACCCGCAAGCTGTTCGGCGAAACGCTGCGCTACCGTGACGACCTGATCGACTTCCTCGGCCTGACCGACGTGCGCACCGTTGAGCCCGACCGCGAGCTGCTGGCGCGCCGCGATCCCGAAGACATGCTGTGGCATGGCGACGCCGACGCCTGCTGCCATATCCGCAAGACCCTGCCTTTGGCCGGCGCGCTGGGCGGCTTCGACGCCTGGATCACCGGGCGCAAGCGCTTTCAGTCCTCGACTCGCGCCGCCATTCCGCTGTTTGAAGAGCAAGACGGCTGGATCAAGGTCAATCCGCTGGCGACTTGGTCAAAGGCCGATCTGGAAAACGAATTCGAAAAGCGCGGTTTGCCGCGTCATCCCTTGGAAGCCGATGGATTTTTATCCGTCGGATGTTACACCTGCACCGAGCGCGTCGCGCCGGGCGCCGATCCCCGCTCGGGCCGCTGGGCCGGGAAAGCAAAGACAGAATGCGGCATTCACATCGCCTCTCTTGATGGATCTTCTCTATGACCGCCGATCTCGATCAGCTTGAAGCCCAAAGCATCTACATCCTGCGCGAAGCCTATAACCGTATCGACAAGCTGGGCATGCTGTGGTCCATCGGCAAGGACTCCAACGTCGTGCTGTGGCTGGCGCGCAAGGCGTTCTTCGGCCGCGTGCCGTTTCCTGTGATGCAGCTCGACACGGAAATGGAGCTGCCGGAGGTCTATGAATTCCGCGACTGGGCGACCAAGGAATGGGACCTCGACCTGAAGATCGAGTTGTGCCCGCCGGAATCGGAAATGGACCCGACCCTGCCGCCCAACACCCGCGCCGCGGCGCGCAAGACCGTGGGTCTGCGCAATCTGCTGGAAAAGGGCGGCTATCAGGGCGTCATCGTCGGCATCCGCCGCGACGAGCAGGCGACTCGCGCCAAGGAGCGCATCTTTAGCCCCCGCACGCTGGACGGCGCCTGGGACATCAAGGACCAGCCGGCGGAATTCTGGGACCACTACAAGACCCGCTTCGCCGAAGGCACCCATGTGCGCATTCACCCGCTCTTGGCGTGGACCGAAATGGACATCTGGCGCTACACCCAGCGGGAAAACATTCCCGTCGTGCCGCTGTACTTCGCCCGCAACGGCAAGCGCTACCGCTCGCTGGGGGAAAAGAACATCACTTTCCCGGTCGATTCCACCGCGTCCACCATTGAGGAAATCATCGCCGAACTGGCGGTGACCAAGGTGTCGGAGCGCGCCGGCCGGTCGATGGACAACGAATCGGAAGACAGCTTCGAGCGCCTGCGCACCACGGGCTACATGTAAGTCGCGACGGATTTTGAGGAAGACACCATCATGAACGCCGTTTCCCCGCAATTCGCCGCCGAAGTCGCCGCCGCGGATCAGGTCGCCGCCGCCCGCCAGTTGCGCATCGTCATCGTCGGCCACGTCGATCATGGCAAGTCCACCCTGATCGGCCGCCTGCTCAACGACACCGGCTCGCTGCCCGAAGGCAAGGTCGAACAGGTCGCCGAAACCAGCCGCAAGCGCGGCATGGAGTTCGAATGGGCCTTCGTCATGGACGCGCTGCAAGCCGAGCGCGACCAGGGCATCACCATCGACACCACGCAAATCCACTTCAAAACCGCGCAGCGCCCCTACGTCATCATCGACGCGCCGGGCCACACCGAATTTTTGAAGAACATGGTGACCGGCGCGGCGTCGGCCGAGGCCGCCCTGCTGATGGTGGACGTGCGCGAAGGCGCTTTGGAGCAGTCGCGCCGCCACGCTTACCTGTTGCACCTCTTGGGGGTGAAACAGGTCGCCGTCGTCGTCAACAAGATGGACGCGGTGGACTACAACGCCTTCAAGTTCGACGGCGTGGCGGGGCAGATCACCCGCTATCTGGCCGGTCTGGGCATCACCCCCACCGCCATCATCCCGGTGTCGGCGCGCGACGGCCAGAACATCGCCACCCGCGCGACCGAGACCGACTGGTACGACGGCCCGACGGTGGTGGAGGCGCTGGACGCCTTCCGTCCCGAATCCTCCCCCACCGATCAGCCGCTGCGCTTCCCGATTCAAGACGTCTACAAGTGGAGCGACGACCGCATCCTGGCGGGGCGCATCGAAAGCGGCCGGCTGAAGGTGGGCGACACGCTGTCGTTCGCGCCCGGCGGCGCGCAAGCCACCATCACCAGCATTCAGGCTTGGAACGCTAAGGAACTGCCGACGGAGGCCCACGCCGGCCAATCCATCGGCATCACGCTCAACAAGCGGATTTTCGCCGAACGCGGCCACATCGCTTATCACGCCGAAACCGCGCCGCGGCTGGTGCACCGGTTGACGGTGCGGCTGTTCTGGCTGTCGTCCACGCCGCTGACGGTCGGCAAGTCGTTGACATTGAAGCTGACCACCGCCGAGCACCGGGTGACGGTGGAAGCGATCAATTCGGTGGTCAATATCGAAGATCTGTCGAATGGCGCCGCCAAGGAAGTGGGCCGTAACGACATCGCCGAAGTGGTGCTGCGCACCCGCTCCCCCGTCGCCATCGACCGGGCGGAAGATTTGGCGCGCACCGGCCGCGGCGTGCTGCTGGACGGCTATGACGTCATGGGCGGCTTCATCGCGCTGGAGCTGGCCGACAACGCCGTCGCCAACCTTTACGAAGTCAACCACACCGTCACGCCGGGCGAGCGTTTCGCCGCCAACGGCCACCGCGGCGGCGTGATCTGGCTGACCGGCCTGTCTGGTTCCGGCAAATCCACCCTGGCGATGGGGCTGGAGCGCGCGCTGTTCCAGCGCGGTCGGCAGGTTTACGCGCTGGACGGCGACAGCCTGCGCATGGGCCTCAACGCCGGCTTGGGCTTCTCAGCCGAAGACCGCACGGAAAACATCCGCCGCATGGCGGAGGTCGCCAAGCTGTTCGCCGACGCCGGCATGATCGTCATCGCCTCGCTGATCTCTCCCCTGCGCGCCGACCGCGCCGCCGCCCGCGCCATCAACGGCGACCGCTTCCATGAGGTGTTCGTCGCCGCCGACCTGTCGGTGTGCGAATCCCGCGACCCCAAGGGGCTGTATAAAAAGGCCCGCGCCGGCGAGATCAAGGAGTTCACCGGGATTTCGGCGCCCTACGAAGCGCCGGAACGCGCGGAACTGACTATTGACACCGGCAAGCTGGGCGAGCAGGAAGCGCTGGCGCAATTGTTGGCCTATGTCGAGCGGGCGATGATCGAAGAAAACGGCTTCGACGCCGTCATCTGACAATCTCAATTGCAATTGCAATTCGTTTGCAGTTATGCAAGAAGCGGCCGTCGCGACTTTCGAATCGCCTGTCGCGGCGGCGTGGAGAGGAAAAGTCGTATGAGCAACCTGATCCAAGCCCGCGTGACGCGGGTTCACCACTGGACCGATACGCTGTTCAGCTTTGAGACCGACCGCGATCCCGGTTTCCGTTTCAAGAGCGGTCAGTTCACCATGATCGGGTTGATGGTGGACGGCCGCCCCTTGCTGCGGGCCTATTCCATCGCTTCGGCGCATTACGAAGAAGGGCTGGAGTTCTTTTCGATCAAGGTGCCGAACGGCCCCTTGACCTCGCGTTTGCAGCACCTGAAGGAAGGCGATACGGTTCTGATCAACCGCAAGCCCACCGGCACGCTGGTGCTGGACTTTCTGAAGACGCCGGGGCGCAATTTGTATCTGTTCTCCACCGGCACCGGGCTTGCGCCGTTCTTGTCGGTGATTCGCGACCCCGACACCTATGAAGCCTTCGACAAGGTGGTGCTGACCCACACTTGCCGGCAGGTCAACGAGTTGGCCTATCAGGACGTCATCAACGAGCACCTGCCGAATCACGAATTCCTTGGCGACTACGTGCGGGAAAAGCTGATCTACTATCCCAGCGTGACGCGCGAGGCGTTCCACCGCCAGGGCCGCATCACCGACCTGATCCGCTCGGGCAAACTGTCGGACGACACCGGTCTGCCGCCGCTCGACGCCGAAGCCGGCGACCGCATCATGATTTGCGGCTCGCCGGAAATGCTGAAGGAAACCCAGGCCATCGCCGAGTCGCTGGGCTTTAAGGAAGGCTCCTCCAACGCCCCCGGCGACTACGTCATCGAAAAGGCGTTCGTGGAAAAGTGAGTGAAGCGGCGCCGCGGCTGGTCTGGTTCGATTTCGACGATCTGCCGCCGCGGCTGCTTTACGGCGTGATGACGCTGCGGCAGCGGGTTTTCGTCGTCGAGCAGAATTGCGCCTACGCCGACCTGGACGGGCTGGACGACAAAGCCCGCCACCTCGTGGCGCTGACGGGTGAAGATGTGCGCCCGGCCGCCTGTCTGCGGCTGTTCGGCCCCAACAAGACGGATATTGCGCCCGCCGCCCGGCTGGGGCGCATCGTGGTTTCCCCCGACTGCCGCAAGACCGGCCTCGGCCCCGCTTTGATTCGCGAGGGATTGGCGGAAGCGGCGCGGCTTTACGCGCGCGCTCCCGTCGTCATTTCCGCTCAAGCCGCCTTAGCCGGCTACTACGCCCGCTTCGGTTTTGTCGCCGAAGGGGCGATTTACGACGAAGACGGCATTCCGCATGTGACGATGCGGACGGGGGGATGAGCGGCAAATTAATGTGCAGGTTGATGGCGAATGCCGTCTTCTATCCGGTCCACAAAATAATTTATATCATTATCTTCATATATTTCAGGTTGCTGTGGGCATTTCTCGAGCATGCGGCGAGCGATATCGTATTCTTTATTCAGTCGCGCGTCCTGTGGCGCGCCCAACAGGAAATAGACTTTAAATTCATCTTCGGATTCAGCCAAGAAATGTAGAGTCCCGGCCCAAAGACGCGCCTTATCAAGAATATGGCTGCCTTTTGCATAATCAAACGCCATAGGCTGGTGGCAATGATAAATTCCGTTTTTCCAAGTGTGGCGGAATTCCACCTTGTCTATGGGCGACTGGATCGTTTTCGGGGTCAGGCGCGAAGCAATTTGACGCTGTTCCAGTATTTGCTGAACCGGCCGCCAGACGTCATCATCGGTGCGCCGACGCAGCTTGTGAACGTCATGACGTTCGACGAAACGCTGGTGCAGGCGGGCGAGCGCCGCCGCTAAATCCGTTGCGACGCCAGAGCCAACCGCCCCCCAAACGAAGCAGCCGTCGCCCGGTCCGACAATGCGGCGGGAAATATCTTCGATGTTCAATCCGACCGACAGCAATTGAGGAAGCTCACGCCCGACGGCGGCGACGGCGGCCTCAATGGCGTGCAAACCGCTGCTCAATGTCCGACGGTCGAGGTCAACATAGAGATTATCAAGGCGGCCAAGCGTGGATCTAACCCGAATGTCAAGGAAGCGCGCTTCAGCGCTGTGAACCATCACCCCGACATTGACCAGTTCGCCGGCCAGCGGGTCGTGGCGATACTGCAAGACGCGATAGGCGTATGTCTTTCTGCCACTCATGATAAAGCCCGTTGAATTTCGGCCAGACATTCGTCGATGCGTTCGGCGGCTTGCGACAGCAGCACCGCCGCTCCCTCTGCGATATCCCGTCGCGCGCCCCACTCCGGCGGCAGCGCCGTCACATAAGACATGATACGCGCGGACGTCAATCTTGACCAGTCGGCGCGCACGGCGAAGAAGTCAAGCTGCTTACCAGCAAGGGCGGGTGCAAACACATGCCCTTGATCTCCATGCCGCAACGCCTGACAGGCGCCAAGGCGCCACGGCTCATGCGAGCCGATGGCGTATCGAAAGGCTAACTCATGATCGATTATTCGTAGCTCACCGTTCCGAATCAGCACGTTGGAGGGATTCCCCGAACGGTCCTGGTTGCCGGTCAACATATCGAAAACCAGAATTTTCAAGGCGATCAACCGTTGATCCGTGGACAAGCGGTCGCCTTCGCCCCAGTCGCGCCAGCCGCCGCCGTCGATTTTCGAACCAAACGCCAAACGACTACCGTCGAGCAACAGCGCCCGAACGTTGACGTCAGGGATAGATCGAATGAATATCTCGTCGATGTCCACGCAAAAGGCTTCCGGGATCGGTAAACCCAAATCCACAGCCGCGCAGGCGGCCATGTATTCGCTGACCAGTCCGGAAACACCAAGTTGCCGCCTTTCCGACGGCTTCAGGTAGACGTCATGTTCATCGCCGTCGGTAGTTTCCACGGCCACAAGCAGCGGGCGATTTCGCCCGCCGTCAGAAATACGTGAAAATCTAACGGCTGACGCTCGCCGCAACATAAGACAATCTCGGTTTTGTGTTCATGCGTCGTTTGCACGGCGCCGCTTGGGGTACATGAACGGATGCCGAGAGCTCTCGCAAGGGAATCTTGCTGAAAACTTCCCTTTTTTGATGAGATTTTACAATCCCTGATTTCCAAAGGCCCCCGGCCTTTGGCGGGGAGCGGGGCGGCGCCCCGCGAAGCCATCAAGCCGCGCGCTTTTCCAACACGCTCACCGCTTGCGCCACCAACTCGTCAATAATTTCCTGAGTCGGCTGTTCCTTGGTGACCATGCCGACGCTCTGGCCCGCCATCAGCGAGCCGTTTTCGACGTCGCCGTCGATCACCGCCTTGCGCAGCGCGCCAGCCCAGAAATGTTCAATTTCCAGCTGAGCGGCTTCCTTGGTGACCTCGCCCGCGTCCACCTTGGCGATGGCGGCGCGCTGGGCGTCATAAAAGCGGTTGACGCCTTCGTTGGTCAGCGCCCGCACCGGGATCACCGGAAAACGCGGGTCAAGCTGGACCGAGGCTTGCGCGTCGCGCGCCGCGCCGCGGATGAAGGCTTTCTTGAAATTAGGATGCGCAATGGATTCGGTGGCGCAAACGAAGCGGGTGCCAAGCTGCACGCCGGCCGCGCCCATTTCCAAAAAAGACACAATGGCTTCGCCGCGGCCGATGCCGCCGGCGACAAACACCGGCACGTCGGTGATTTCGGGGAGGATTTCTTGCGCCAGCACGGTGGTGGAGACCGGGCCGATATGGCCGCCAGCTTCCGAGCCTTCGACGACAAGCGCGTCAGCGCCCTGGCGCACCAGCCGCTTGGCGATGACCAAGGCCGGCGCGAAGCAAATCACCTTGGCGCCGTAATCCTTGATTTTCTTGATGATCGGACCGGGCGGCAGGCCGCCGGCCAGCACGACGTGACCGACGCCGTGCTCGCGGCAGACGTCGGCCAGTTGTTCAAGCTGCGGGTGCATGACGATGAGATTGACGCCGAACGGCTGATCGGTCAGCGCCTTGGTGGCGGCGATTTCGGCCGACAGCAGTTCCGGCGACATCGAGCCGCAGGCGAGCACGCCAAAGCCGCCGGCGTTGGAGATCGCCGCCGTCAGGTTGCGTTCCGAAACCCACGACATCGCCCCGCCCATGATGGCGGTGGGACGGTTGAGGAAGGCCGCGCCCCGCGACCATAGGGCTTGCAAGCGTTCGGTCGCGGCGGCGCGGTCCATCGTCATTCCCCTAGTACGTCTTACGCCAACGGCCTTTAAGAGTGGCCGTTGGTGTTCCGAGCCAAGTGGCGAGGCGGCGGCCCATGCCGCCGAACGCCCTTTAACCTAGCGTGTCAGGTTAAAGGGCCGCTGGTATTAAGCGGCGTCGAGGCCGTAGACGGTGTGCAGCGAGCGCAGCGCCAGTTCGGTGTATTCCTCGGCGATCAGGACCGAAATCTTGATTTCCGAGGTGGAGATCACCTGAATGTTGATGCCCTTGTCGGCCAGCGCCTTGAACATGCGCTGCGCGACGCCGGCATGGCTGCGCATGCCGACGCCGATCACCGACAGCTTCACCACATTGGCGTCAGAGGCCAGCGAGCGGTAGTTGAGCGCCGCCTTGGCGTCTTCCAGCACCTTGACGGCGCGGGCGATGTCCGCCTTGCCGACGGTGAAGGTGAGGTCGGTGGACTTGCCGTCTTCCGACACGTTCTGCACGATCATGTCGACGTTGATCGCCGCGTCGGTCAGCGGGCCGAAAATAGCCGCGGCGACGCCGGGGCGGTCTTCGACGCCGATCAAGGTGATTTTGGCTTCATCGCGGCTATAGGCGATGCCGCTCACGACTTCCTGTTCCACGATTTCATCCTCATCAACAACCAGAGTGCCGGGAAGCGCGCTGCCGGGGGCTTCTTCAAACGAAGACAGCACCTGCACGCGCACGCGGTGGTTCATCGCCATTTCGACCGAACGGGTTTGCAGGACCTTGGCGCCTTGCGACGCCAGCTCCAGCATTTCCTCGTAGGTGATCTTGCTGATCTTGCGCGCCTTGGTCACGATGCGCGGGTCGGTGGTGTAGACCCCGTCGACGTCGGTGTAGATGTCGCAGCGATCCGCCTTGACCGCCGCGGCCAAGGCGACGGCGGAAGTGTCGGAGCCGCCGCGGCCCAAGGTGGCGATGCGTCCCGATTCCGACACGCCCTGGAAGCCGGCGACGACGGCGACTTCGCCGGTCTCCATGCGCTTTTCCAGCTCGGTGGTGTCGATGGAGACGATGCGCGCCTTGGCGTGCGTGTCGTCGGTTTTAATCGGGATCTGCCAGCCCTGCCACGAGCGGGCGGGGATGCCGATGGATTGCAGAGCGATGGACAGCAGGCCGGTGGTGATCTGCTCGCCGGCCGCGACGACGGTGTCGTATTCGCGGGCGTCGTGCAGCTTGTCGATATCGTTGCAGTGCTTCACCAGGCCATTGGTCATGCCGGACATCGCCGACACCACCACGGCGACCTGATGGCCGGCCTTGACCTCTTGCTCCACCTTGCGGGCGACATTTTTGATCCGGTCGACGTCGCCGACCGAAGTGCCGCCGAATTTCAGGACGATGCGCGCCATTCCTTGACACCGTTGGGCGTGGCCGCTTCATATGCCGTGATAGTCGACGTATGCGGGCGGCGCAAAGCTCCCCGCTCTACCGTTGCCGGCGCGGGGCGGCGTATCCATACTTGTCCCAATAGCGCTTGGCAAGGCGGGGCGCCGTCTTTACCGCCATCTTTTTTACAGGATAAGCCGTCCATGACCGCATCCCTTCGTCCGACGCTCGGCCCGACCACGGTGGACCCGGAAGACGTGGCGCGCTTTTCCGCCATCGCCGAGCAGTGGTGGGACGAAAACGGCAAGTTCCGGCCGCTGCACCGGCTCAATCCGGTGCGGCTGACCTACATCCGCGACGTGGTGTGCGCCCGGCTGGGACGCGACGCGGCGGCGCCCCAGCCTTTGGCGGGTTTGCGACTGGCGGACGTGGGGTGCGGCGGCGGCCTGCTGGCCGAACCATTGGCCCGCATGGGCGCCATGGTGACCGGCATCGACGCTTCGGCGAAGAACATCGGCACCGCCTCGGTCCACGCCGCGCAGACCGGAACGGCGGTGGATTACCGAGTGTCGACGGCCGAAGACCTGGCGGCGTCGGGGGAGAAATTCGACATCGTCACCTGCCTGGAGGTGATCGAGCACGTCGCCGACGTCGAACTGTTCGTCAAGAGCTTAGGCCAATTGCTGGCGCCGGGGGGCGTGCTGTTCCTCGCCACGCTCAACCGCACGCCGAAAAGCTATTTGTTCGCCATCATTGGCGCGGAATATGTGCTGCGCTGGCTGCCCAAGGGCACGCATGATTGGAAGAAGTTCATCCGCCCGTCGGAACTGGCGGCGTTGCTGCGGGCGGAAGGGATGGCGTTCGGCGATCTGACCGGGGTGACATACGAACCGTTCGGCGGAAGCTTCCGCCTGAGCCCTCGCGATCTCGACGTCAACTATATGGGCTGGGCGGAGAAGCGGTGACGCCCTGGTTCTTAACCAGGGCGATCGCTTGATGCGACTCAAAGCCCTCTCCCCCCTGGGGAGAGGGTTGG
>CALGOL010000103.1 GCA_937960755.1 uncultured Azospirillum sp. | reverse complement strand
CCCCCTTGCCCGCCGCCGCCGGGGTCTGCGCGGCCGGCCCCAGCGTCAGCGCGCCGGCCTTGTCTTTCAATTCGTTGAGGATGCGCAAGCCGAGCTTCGGCCCGACGCCGTCGGCGCGCACCAGCGCGGTCTTATCTTGCGCCGCGATGGCGCGGGTCAGGCCGTCGGGGTCGAGAACGGACAGGATCGACAAGGCCGCCTTCGGCCCGACGCCCTGCACGGTGGTGAGCAGGCGGAACCAGTCGCGCTCGCCGGAATCGGCGAAGCCGTACATGACGATGCGCTCGTCGCGGACAAAGGTTTCGACCAGGAACGCGACCTTGTCGCCGCGCTGGGCGCGGGCGAGCGCGCGACCGGAGCACGCCAGCAGATAGCCGACGCCGTTCACGTCGAGGATGAGGGTGTCGGCGGCGACCGAGTCGACGACGCCGGTGAGCTTGGCGATCATGGGAGGTCTCCGCCGTGTTCCCCCTCACCCAACCCTCTCCCCAGGGGGGAGAGGGCTTTGCCGCCACGCCGGGGTGCGGATGTTTGATGAAGCGACTCTAAAATGACGTTGAGCACACCCTCAAGGTTGTCATTCACATCATTGTTCCAGAAGCGAAGCACCCGAAAACCTGCTTGTTGCAAAACAGCGGTTCGTCGTGCGTCATTCTCTTGGTTTTCCGCATGCTGGCCGCCATCCAACTCAAGAATCAGACGATGGTCATGGCAGACGAAGTCAGCAACAAAGCCAAGGATTGGTTCTTGCCGACGAAACTTAACGCCAAGCTGCTGATTACGCAGCTTGCTCCATAGCAGCTTTTCCACCTCAGTCGCATCCTGACGTAAACGCTGCGCTTGGTCGGTCTCACGCTTGGCCGGTTTACGTTTCGCTGCGACAACCAAAGCCCCCTCTCCCCCCTGGGGAGAGGGTTGGGGTGAGGGGGGCGGCGCCGCAACTACCCCAACAGCGGCAGGCCGCCGCCACATCGCCCAGGTGCTGCGGTGATGGGCATGGCAAATCGCCACCGCCAATGCGTCGGCCGCGTCCGGCGTCGCAATCGCGCAGCCCGGCAGCAACAAGCGCACCATCGCCTGCACCTGCCCTTTTTCCGCCCTGCCCTGCCCGACCACGGCCTTTTTCACCTGATTGTTAGGATACTCCGCCACCGCCAACCCGGCCAAAGCCGGAACCAGCAACGCCACCGCCCGCGCCTGCCCCAGCTTCAAGGTCGACGCGGCGTTGGCGTTGACAAACGTCTCCTCCACCGCCGCCTCGTCCGGGCGATACCGCTCCAGCACGTCGGTCAAAACGGCGTGCAACTGGCATAGCCGCGCCGCCAGCGGCGCGCCGTCGTCGGAATGCGCCGCCCCATCGGCGACATGGGTCAGCCGGTTGCCGGAAACGTCGATGACGCCCCAGCCGGTATGCCGCAGACCTGGATCAAGCCCGAGCAACCGCATGGGGCGCAACACTCCAACAGCGTTTAAGCGGTCAAACGCTCCAGAATGTCGTCGGGGATTTCAAAATTCCCTTCGACCGTCTGCACGTCGTCATTGTCTTCCAGCACGTCGATCAGCTTGAGCAGGCTGGTCGCCGCGGCTTCGTCCAGCGTCACCGTGGTCTGCGGCCGCCACGCCAGCTTGGCCCGTTCCGCCCCGCCGAACTTGGCGTCCAGCGCGTCGCGCACCGTGGCGAAATCTTCGACCGAGGTCAGGATCTCATGGCCTTCCTCGTCGGAAATCGCGTCGTTGGCGCCGGCTTCAATCGCCGCCTCCAGCATCGCGTCGGCGTCGGCGACGGCGACGGGGTAGTAAATCGACCCGACACGGTCGAACATGAAGGTCACCGAATTGGTTTCGGCCAGCGCCCCGCCGTTCTTGGAAAACGCGGTGCGCACTTCGGAAGCGGTGCGGTTGCGGTTGTCGGTCAACGCTTCGACGATCAGCGCCACGCCGCCGGGGCCGCGCCCCTCGTACCGCACTTCTTCATAGTTGGCGTCGTCGCCGCCGCCCGGCGTGCCTTGCTTGATGGCGCGGTCGATGCGGTCGCGCGGCATGTTCTGCGCGCGGGCGGCGAGAATGGCGGCGCGCAGCCGCGGATTAGCCGCCGGGTCCGGCATGCCGGACTTCGCCGCCACGGTGATTTCGCGCGCCAGCTTGTTGAAGATCTTCGACCGCTTGGCGTCCTGCGCGCCTTTGCGGTGCATGATGTTCTTGAACTGTGAATGACCAGCCATGAAACCTCTGCCGCCCTGCTGTCGCCCCCGCCGTCCGGGGGCCAATCAAATGAATCGGGCGGAAAGCACACCCTGGCGTCTAAAATGTCAATACGGCGAGATTAAGGCGAACGATAAAGGAACGTTTTTTTCGTCGCCGCCCCTCCTGGCCGCCCCTCCTGGCCGCCCAGCCCGGCGGTCAAGTTATCCCGTGACGGTTGACCGGCAGCCACTCGGGGCCGACCGCCTGCTCCGCCGTATAGGGGCAGGTTTCGGGCAGCGTGTCGGCGGGAACATTGTCAACCTCCAACCCCAGCGCCGCCGACGCCCGCGCGCCGCGCCACGCCTTTTCCAACGCCTCCCCCAAACGACGGCGCAGACTGGGACTGTCGTCTAGCAGCAGGGAAATTTCAAACCGGGCGTTGCCGACCGAATTCAGCCAGCCGCGCCGCGGGTGGTCGGCGGGGGAGTATTCCAGCTTCAGCAAATGCTCAATCGCCACTTTCAGATGGCTGACGATGGCGAGAAAATTACTCCGCCCCACGCTTTCGATCTCCTCCGCCAGATTCTCCCAGTCCACCGGCAGGTTGGAGCCGGACGCGGCGGCGGCGCGCAGCTTAGCCGCCTGATCCTGCGTCCAGGCGTAGAAATCAGCGTCGTAGCCGTGAGCGGTATCCGCTTGCCGATCCATCGCCCCCTCCTTCCAGTCAATTTATCCCGTGGCGGTTGACCGGCAGCCAGTCGGGGCCGACCGCCTGCTCCACCGTATAGGGGCAGGTTTCGGGCAGCGCGTCGGCGGGAACCTGATCGGCCAGCAGCCCTTGATAAGCCCCGTCGACGGCGGCGCTCCACGCATCAATCAATGCTTCGTCCAAGCGGCGGCGCAGGCTGGGGCTGTCGCGCAGCAATTTTTCCACCGACCGGCGGCCATGCCGGACGGAGCGCGCCCACCCGGCGCGCGGGGGTTCGACGGGGGAGTATTCCAGCTTCAGCAAATGCTCAACGACAACCGCCAGAAAACTTTCCAGCGCCCGGTAATCGCTCCGCCCCACGCTTTCGATCTCCTCCGCCAGATTTTCCCAGTCCACCGGCAGGTTGGAGCCGGACGCGGCGGCGGCGCGCAGCTTGGCCGCCTGATCCTGCGTCCAGGCGTAGAAATCAGCGTCGTAGCCGGCTTTAGAGTCGTCGCCGCAGCGGTCCATGGCCCATCATACCCCGGCAAAGAGGAGCGTCAGCGCTTCGGCATATGTTGCAACAAGCGCCCGCCCAGGCGCAACGGCTCGATTCGCGTCGCCAGCCCGCTGCGGTCGTCGGTTTCCACGTAAACCCCGCACGCCGTCCCCGGCCCTTCGGCGGGCTGGAAACGCTCGCCCGGCAGTTTGCGCAGGAAGCGGAACATCGCCCCTTCCTTCTTCATGCCGATGACGCTGTCGTAATCGCCGCACATGCCGGCGTCGGTGCAATAGGCCGTCCCCTTCGCCAAAACCTGATGGTCGGCAGTGGGCACATGGCTGTGGGTGCCGACCACCAGCGAAACCCGGCCGTCGAGGAAATGCCCCATCATCATTTTTTCCGATGTCGCCTCGCCGTGGAAATCCATGATGGCGGCGGCGACCCCGCCGGGCCCCATGCGGTGAGTCTTCAACACCTTGTCGGCGGCGGCGAAAGGGTCGTCCAACGGGTCCATGAACAACCGGGCCATGGCGTTCATCACCAGCACTTGCCGGCCGCCTCGCGCCTCGACGATGACAAAGCCGCGACCGGGGGTGCCGTCCGGGTAGTTCAGCGGGCGCAGCAAACGCGGCTGGCGGTCGATCTGCCCCACCAACTCCTTCTGGTCCCAAGCATGATTGCCGGTGGTGACGACGCCCACTCCGGCGGCGGAAAATTCGTCGAATATCTTTAAAGTAATGCCGAAGCCGCCCGCCGCGTTCTCGCCATTGACGACGATCAGATCAGGGTCAAGCTCCGCTTTGACGCGCGGCAGAGCGGCCAACAGCGCCTCGCGCCCCGACCGCCCCACCACGTCGCCGAAAAACACCAACCGCATGCCCGCTTTCCTTCAAGAATACGCCCCAAGGGGAAAGCGGGCACTATGCCACGGTTCGGCGCGCCGCGGGAATGTTACTTCCAGCCGGCGCGGTCCATGATCTTCAGCGCCTCGGCGTTGTTCTTGCCGAACACCGCGGCGTTCAGCTTGTCTTCCTTGAACGTCCCCCAGGCGGCGACGATGGGATGGATGGCGGCGCCCTCCACCACCGGATATTCAAAGTTGCCTTCAGAGAACAGCTTCTGCGCCGCCGGGCTCACCAGATATTCCAGGAACTTGACGCCGTTGTCCTTGTTGGGGGCGTTCTTGGCGACGCCGGCGCCGGAAATATTGATGTGCGTCCCGCGGTCTTTCTGGTTGGGGAAGAACACCCCCAGCTTGGCGACGATCGCTTGGTCTTCCGGCTTTTTGGACGCCACCAGACGGCCGAAGTAATAAGTGTTGGAAATGGCGATGTCGCCTTCGCCGGCCGCCACGCCCTTGATCTGGTCGGTGTCGCCGCCTTGCGGCTTGCGAGCGAAATTCGCCACCATGCCCTTGGCCCATTCTTCCGCGCCCTGTTCGCCATGGGCGGCGAGGATCGCGCCGGTGAGCGACTGATTATAGACGTTGGTGGACGAGCGGATCAGGATGCGTCCCTTCCATTCCGGCCCGGTCAGCGCTTCATAGCTGGAAAGATCGGCCGGCTTCACCGTCGCCTTGTTGTAGACGAAGACGCGGGCGCGCTTGGACAGGCCGTACCAGTGGCCTTCCGGTTCGCGCAGATGCTCCGGCACCGCCTTGGTCAGCGCGTCGGTCTTGACCGGCTGCAAAATCCCGGCTTGCTGCGCCCGCCACAGACGGCCGGCGTCCACGGTGATGAAAACGTCGGCGGGAGAATTGACGCCTTCGTTGCGGATGCGCTCGATCAGCTCGTCTTCTTTGCCTTCGATCAGGTTGATCTTAATGCCGGTGGCGGCGGTGAAATTTTCATACAGCGCCTTGTCGGTGTCGTAGTGACGCGACGAGTAGACGTTGACCTCGGCCGCATTGGCGGCGGCGGCGACCCCGAGGGCGGCCAGCAGCGAAGCGGCGGCGGCGGCGCGAATGAAGGCCATCAGCAAATTCCTTTCCCAGGCGTCAGGGGAGCTTCGCAATCTCATGCGAATGAGAGTGCGAGTGGTTTTCATATGTCAAGCGGAGGTAGGGGCGGCGGCCCGGCTTGTCAAGCCCTGTCCAACGTGTTACCCCGATGAAATCCTATTCCCGCAAACGTCATGCCCGCCAACGGATTAGTCGAAAAGGACCGAAGACCATGCGCCTGTTGAAGCTCGCGTCGCTGTCAGCCTTCCTTTCGGCCGTTTTCCTGCCGGCTGCGCACGCCACCGGCGCCGAACAGGGCAAGCCGCAAGGCGACATGGGGCCGGAAGGCGTTTGGGCCAGCCAGTGTGAAATCGACCGCATGCTGGACTATCGCGCCTGCCGGGTGTCGGCCTATCGCCAGTTCGACGACGGCAAGCAGCAAGGCTTTGTCGCGCTCAGCGTCATTCCGGCGGGCAACGATTATCACCTCTTCGTCACCTCCAACGCTGGTCAGGTGCGGGCCTGCGCCCTGCGCGTCGATCGTCAGCCGCGCATTGAAACCCAGATCGCCACCTTCGGCATGTGCATGTTCCCTAACTTCCTGTCGGGCCGCACGGTGGAGCAGTTCAAAAACGGCTCGTCGGTGCTGATTCGCCTGAATTACCGCGGCGGCGGCTATCGCGACATCGATTTCCCGCTTAACGGGTTCTCTAAGGCGTACGATGAAATGCATCGCTTGACGCAGTAATACATTTGCATTCTAAAGGGGAATTAATAAACGATTTGCGTCAGGTAAATAGAATAATTCGGTCGCTGAACGCTATTTTCGCGCCATAATGGTTCCTGTCGCCGACATATCGGCGGACTGAACGAAGGGGGCGCAGAATGAGCATGTTCAAGGGAGCCGTCGCGCTGGGCGCGGCGGCGTTGGCGCTGGCGGGCTGCGCCGGCATGGATCAGGGCTTTAACGATACGGTCAAAGCCGGCCCGCCGAAGGTCATCGACGGCGTGGTCTATCTCGATCAGGGTTGGAAGGACGACGCGCGTCAGTGGTATTACTACACGACGCAAGGCTCGCGCCTGATCCCCTACGACTGGTTCATGGCGCTGAACGATCCCAAAACCGGCAAGCCGGTCAGCGGCTCGCTGACGGACCTCGGCTATCTGCCGGCGACCAAGGGCAAGGACAACCCTGACAATCTGGCGGTGGGCTTCGTCAAGGACGGCGTCGGCGCCGCCGCCTCGCTGGGCCTGACCTGCGCCGCCTGTCACACCAACGACCTGAAAGTCGGCGGCAAGGTGATCCGGGTGGACGGCGCCGGGGCGACCGGCGACCTATTCGGCTTCTTGACCTTGATCCAAAACGCGCTGGCGAATGTCAGCCAGAACGACGCGGCCTTCCAGGTCTTCGCCGCCAAGGTGCTCGGGCCGAACGCCGGCCCGGCGGAAAAGCTCGACCTCTACGCCAAGGTCAAAGCCTTCCGCGTCACTTATGACGATTTCGTCGAGCATTCCACCACCAAGGTTGCTTGGGGGCCGGCGCGCACCGACGCCTTCGGCATGATTTTCAACCGCGTGTCGGCGATTGATCTGAAGTATCCCAAGAACAACCGCCCGCCGGCGGCTCCGGTGAGCTATCCGCACCTGTGGTCGGCGCCGCAGCAGCCCAAGAATCAATGGGATGGCTTGGTCGCCAACGCCAACGCGGTTGACGCGCTGGGCCGCAACGCCGGCGAAGTGCTGGGGGTGTTCGGCGAGGCCGATTTAAAGCGCCCGACGGCGGAGTACTACGCCTATCGCTCCTCGGTGCGGGTCGGCAATTTGCTGGACATGGAAGAGCAGCTTCGCGGCCTGCAAACCCCGGTGTGGCCGGAATCGATCCTCGGCCGCGTCGACACGGTGAAGGCCGCCGAAGGCAAAAAGCTTTATGAGCAAGCCTGCCTAAGCTGTCACGCCTATCGCCCGCGCACCAATAATCCCAACACGCCGACCAAGATCGAATTGACCCCGCTGTTCACCTATAAAATCGATCCGACCAAAGCGGTGGCGTCGATCTGCTCGAAGGGCGTGGCGGAATCGGTCAAAGCGGGTGCTATTTCCATCAGCTACGCCTCCGATCCCAAAATGGCGGTGGACGCCGGCTGTCGCACCGTCGAAACCCGACAATTGTCGGGGGTGAAGATGCCGCCGATCATCGGAACCGCGCTGAAGCCCACCGACTCCGCCGCCGCTTTGCTCGCCAACGCGGTGTTGGGGACGATCATCGGCAAAGTGGTCTATGAAGACCCGCTGCTCATCATCAAAATTCTTGAGCAAATGCTGGGCGAAAAGCTGACTGACGGCGAAAAGGCGGCCTTGCGCGACCACAAGACCTTCAGCGGCGAGCGCAAGGACGCCGACGCCAAGTCGGTGCGCGGCAAGTTGGGCTTACTGGCGCTGAAAGTCGCCGCCAGCAAGGCCGCCGGCTCCACCAAGCAAGCCAAAAGCGCCTTCGTCGACCCGTTCGTCTACAAAGCCCGCCCGCTGGACGGCATCTGGGCGACGGCGCCATACATGCATAATGGTTCGGTGCCCAGCCTTTATGAAATGCTGTTGCCCGCCGCCCAGCGCTCGAAAAAGTTCCCGGTCGGCAGCGGCGCGTTCGATCCCAAGACGGTGGGTTTGCCCACGGTCGGGATTCCCGAAGGCTATTGGTTCGACGCCACCCAGGAAGGCAACGTCAATTCGGGCCACGAATGGGGCGCCGATTGGACCGACGCGCAGCGTTGGTCGCTGGTGGAGTACCTGAAAACGCTGTAACCGGTTCTTCCCCGCTGACGCCGGCGGGCTGCCGAACACCGGTTCACCGATGAACTAACGCATGGGTGAACCGGTGTCGCATATCTCGCGCTTTGGTGCGTTTTTAACTTTTATCCGTCATTTTGGCGAAGGCTGGAATCCACCTTTTCAATAACTTAGCCGCCGCAGAAGGGCGCCGTTACCGCATCGCCTCCCACACCGCGCGGGCTTGCGCGGTTTCGGCGACGTCGTGCACCCGCAAGATTTGCGCGCCCTGGTTCAGCGCCTCCAGCCCCGCCGCCAGCGAGCCCGGCAGACGGGCGGTCGGCGGCGCGTCATGGGACAGCTTGCCGATAAAGGATTTGCGCGACACGCCGTAGAGCACAGCGCAGCCCAGCCCGTGGAACAGGGCGGCGCTACGCAGCAAATCCATGTTATGCGCCAAGGTCTTGCCAAAGCCGATCCCCGGATCGACGCACAGTTTCTCCAAAGCGATTCCCTTGGCGCGGCAGACGGCGACCTGCGCCTCCAGCCAGTCGAAAACATCGAGCGCCGCGTCTTCATAGCTCGGGTTGTCCTGCATCCGCCCAGGCTCGCCCTGCATATGCATCAACACCACCGCGGCGCCGCTCTCCGCCGCCGCGGCCAAACTGCCGGGGTCGCCGGTCAGGCCGGACACGTCGTTGATGATGGCGGCCCCCGCCTTGACCGCGGCGCGCATCACCGCGGCGTGGCGGGTGTCCACCGACACGCAATAACCGTCTTGCGCCAGCGCCTCGATCACCGGAGCGACGCGGGCGATTTCGTCCGCAATCGACACCGGCGCCGCGCCGGGACGGGTGGATTCGCCGCCGACGTCGAGGATTTCCGCCCCCGCCGCCGCCAGCGCCCGGCCGTGGGCAATCGCCGCCGCCGGATCGAAGAAACGCCCGCCATCGGAAAAACTGTCGGGCGTGACGTTGACGATGCCCATCAGCCGTGGCCGATCAAGATCAACCCCGGCGAACGGCGGCCGGGCGCGGGTCAACGCCCCCAGCAGCGCATCCAGCCGGGCGGCGACGGCAGCGCCGCGCTCGTATCCCCAGGCCATCACTTCGGCCAAAGGAGCAAACGCGCGCAAGACGCCAGCCCCCGCCGGACGGCGAACGATCAATTCGCCATGGGCGAAGGAGAACGCGCCCCCCGCCAGCGGCACCGCCGCCCCCTTGGCCCAGGCTTCCCGCGGCATCAAGCCGATGGGGCGCAGGTATATCTTCGCGCCGTCTTCGACCGCGGGATAAAAACCGGCCAGCGAGCCGGCGGCGGACTTGCTCGCCGATTTGCTCATAATGCGTTCACCTTGTCGTCAATCCCCCAGCGCCACGCCCTCGCGGCGCGGGTCGGCCCCGCCCCACAGGCCGTCCGGCTTGACGACGATTGCCTGAGTTCCCGAGGTCAAGTCCAGCACCTTCACCGTATGGCCCATCGCCTCTAACGCCGGAGCCAGCGCGGCGACGCTGGTTCCCGCCTCCAATTCGGTCGGGCCGTTGCGGCTGCCGAAATTGGGATAGGCCACGGCGGCTTGCGGATCGAGCCCCCAATCCAGCAGCGCCGTCAAGGTCTTGGCGACGTAATTGATAATCGCCGAGCCGCCCGGCGACCCCACCACGGCGTAAAGCTTGCCGTCCTTGTCAAAGACGATGGTCGGCGCCATCGAGGAGCGCGGCCGCTTGCCCGCCTCGACCCGATTCGCCACCGGCTGGCCGCCGTCTTCCGGCTTGAAGCTGAAATCGGTCAGTTCGTTATTGAGCAGGAAACCGCCCACCATGCGCCGCGCGCCGAAAGCATCCTCAATCGTCGTCGTCATGCTGATCGCGCGGCCGTCGCCGTCCACCACCGAAACATGCGAGGTGCCGAATTCCGGCTGAGCCGGCTGCGGGGCGTAAGCCCGCCCTTCGCGCCACGGCGGTTCGCCCGGCTTAGCGGCGCCCATGGATTTGGCCGGGTCCACCAGCGAGGCCCGGCTTTTGACGTAGCCCCCATCCATCAAGCCCTTAACCGGCACGTTGACGAAGGCGGGGTCGGCGAGATAGCGGCCGCGGTCGGCGAAGGCCAGCCGCCCAGCTTCGGAGAGCCAATGGACGGCGGCGACAGAATCGAGCTTCAACCCGACTGGGTCCGCCGTCTCCAGCACGCCCAAAATCTGCCGCACCGCCACCGCGCCCGACGACGGCGGCCCCATGCCGCAAATGGTGTAAACGCGATAGGGCGCGCAGAGCGCCGGGCGCTCCTCGACTTTATAAGCGGCCAGATCGGCCAGCGTCAGGTCGCCGGGGGCGACCGGGTCTTTCATCACCTTGTCCACCAGCGCCGCGGCGACCGCACCCTGATAGAACGCCTTCTCGCCCTGTTCGGCGACGGCGCGCAGCGTTTTGGCGAGTTCCGGGTTTTTCAGGATATGCCCCACCGGCCACGGCTTGCCGTCGGGTTGATAGAAATAGGCCGCCGCCGTCGGATCGCTTTTCAGCGCGGTTTCCAGCGCCAGCAGACCATGCAGCCGTGGGCTGACCGGAAAGCCTTCCTCCGCCAGTTTTATCGCCGGTTCGAACAGCTTGGCCCACGGCAGCCGGCCATGCTTGGCGTGCAGATGCGCCATCAGCTTGACCGTCCCCGGAACGCCGACCGAGCGGCCGCCGACCACCGCTTCGCGAAAACTCAACGGCGCGCCGTCCGGCTTCAAAAAGCGGTCGGGCCTAGCGGCGGCGGGGGCGGTTTCCCGCCCGTCATAGGTGGTCAAGCCGCCGGCGGCGGGGTCGAAATGCACGACAAAGGCGCCGCCGCCAATCCCCGAAGACTGCGGCTCGACCAATGTCAAAACCATCTGCGTCGCGATCACCGCGTCGGCGGCGGCGCCGCCCGCCCGCAACATGGCGAGCCCGGCTTCGGTCGCCAAG
>CALGOL010000102.1 GCA_937960755.1 uncultured Azospirillum sp. | reverse complement strand
GCGCACCGCCGCTGGGCGGCACGTCGCCGACGCTGATGTCTCTGAAATTGCCGCGGCGATGGCGGCGGCGGGCGTCGCTCTTGAATGCGCATACATCTAACTAACGGATTTCAAAGGGGTTTCGTCATGCAGGCTTTGACCTTCGACCTGGACTCGCCGGATGGCGCCAAGGCCGCGGCGGCGCAGTTCCGCCGAGTTGCTTTATCGCTGCGGCGCGACATCCGCCGCGCGCCCGCCGGCTCTGCGCTGCGACGCCGCATGACCGATGGCGCCGGTAAGCTGGACCGCGCGGCGCGCTGTATCGAACGGGCCGTGTCGCCGAACGGCGTCCGCCCGGCGGATTTTCGCCGAATCGTCGCCAGCGCAAATAAAGCGTTCAATGAAGTTTTCGCCGCGCAAGAACTCTGGGCCGAAAATTTCGGCGGCGAGGGCTAAAAGATGAAAGCCGCCGCCGCTGCGAAGCCGCGCCACCGCGCGCTTCCGCCGAGCTTGCCGCCGTTGGGCGTCGCGCGAGACGAGGCGGCGGCCTTCGTTGGCGTCTCTGTCTCAAAGTTCGATCAAATGGTTAATGACGGCCGCATGCCGCCGCCCAAGCGCATCGACGGTCGCAAAGTTTGGGACGTGCGGCGGCTGACGGCGGCGTTCGACGATTTGCCGGACGACGACGCGCCCAACCCGTGGGACGCCGACTAATGACGAAAATCCGCCTCAGGTACATCCATGTTTTCAAGGACCGGCACGGCCATACCCGGCACTATTTCCGCCACAAGGGGCGGCGCGTCGCTTTGCCCGGACTGCCGGGTTCAGCCGAATTCATGGAAGCCTATCAGGCGGCGCTTGCCGGTGATGAGAAGCCTGCGCCGAAATCCGCCCCGCCGCCCGGCAGTATTTCCGCTTTGCTGACGGCTTACTACACCAGCGCCGATTTCAAGCAGCTTCGCGACAGCACGAAAAGCACGTATCGCGGCATTCTTGAGCGCTTCCGCGCCGACCACGGTGAAAAGCCGGTGAAGCGGCTCGAGCCGCGCCATATCCGCAAGATCATCGCCGCAAAGACCGAAACGCCGGCCGCGGCGAATAACCTGCTCCGCATCCTCCACCTAGTGATGCGCTTCGCGATGGAAGACGGTCAAATCGCCGCCGACCCGACCGCGGGCGTGCGCAAGATCAAGCACAGGACCGATGGTTTTAAGACTTGGTCAGAACAGGATATCGAAAAATTTGAGGCGGCGTTCGCTGTCGGCACGCGCGAGCGACTGGCGTTGACGCTATTGCTCTACACCGGTGCGAGGCGTTCCGACGTGGTGAAGCTGGGGCGCCAACATATTCGGGACGGCAAGCTGGTATTCAACCAGCAAAAGACTAACGGCCGCGTCGCCGTCCCGATACACCCAACGCTCGCCGCCGCGCTGGCGACCGTGCCGGAGACGCAGTTGACGTTTCTGATGACCGGTTTCGGCAAGCCCTTCACGCCGGTTGGTTTCTATAATTGGTTCAAGCGCTCATGCCGTACGGCGGGCGTCGCCGATAATCTATCGCCGCACGGCCTGCGCAAGGCCATCGCCCGGCGCTTGGCGGAAGCCGGATGCACCCCGCGCCAGATTGGCGCGATAACCGGACACACAACCCTCAAGGAAGTGGAAAGGTACAGCAGCGCCGCAAACCGCGACGGTTTGGCGGACGCCGGCATGGCCGCCATGCAGGGGAAAAAGTGAACAGCGATTGGCAACCCCGAACGGAAAGTTTGCCAAATAACGGAGATTTCCTATGATTTTCAATACCCGATTTGGGGTAATGGCGGATGGGGTGGGATTCGAACCCACGGTAGGCTCTCGCCTACGGCGGTTTTCAAGACCGCTGCCTTAAACCGCTCGGCCACCCATCCTTAAATCCAGCCTCAATCAAGCGGTCACAATACGCCGATAGCATAGCGAAAGCACGTTTCGCCACAGCTTTATGCGCTAATCGCCGCTCCGCCCGCCGCCAGGGCTTTGCAGCGGCGGCGGAAGGCGCCATAAGTTCCTTGAACCACTTGCTAATAAACCCGCCACCGCCAAACATAGGCCGTCATGCAGGTCTATCTCCCCATCGCCGAAATGACCGTCGACGTCTTCGTCGTGCTCGGCATGGGCGGGCTCGTCGGCTTTCTGTCCGGCCTGTTCGGCGTCGGCGGCGGCTTCCTGATGACGCCCATGCTGATTTTCATCGGCGTCCCCCCCGCCGTCGCCGTCTCCACCCAGGCTAATCAATTGGTCGCCGCCAGCCTGTCCGGCGTGCTGGCGCATTGGCGGCGCGATAACGTCGACGTCAAGCTTGGTCTTGTCATGCTGGCCGGCGGCGTCCTCGGCACCATTCTCGGCGTCTGGCTGTTCAGTCTGCTGCGCCGCATGGGCCAGATCGACATCGCCATTTCACTGTCCTACGTCTTCTTCCTCGGCTTCATCGGCGCCGCCATGCTGATCGAAGCCGCCCGCGCCCTGCTGCGCAAACCCTTGCAGGCGTCGCGCGGCAAGCTGCACCGCCACATCTGGGTGCACGGCCTGCCGTTTAAAATGCGCTTTCCCCGCTCGCGGCTCTATGTTTCCGCCCTTTTGCCGCTGGGCATCGGCGCATTCGGCGGCGTCTTGGTGGCGATCATGGGCATCGGCGGCGGCTTTTTGCTGGTGCCGGCGATGATTTACCTGCTGGGCATGCCCACCGCCCTGGTGGCGGGCACCTCGCTGTTTCAAATCATCTTCACCACCGCCTTCGCCACATTGTTGCAGGCGATCACCAACCAGACGGTTGACGCAGTCCTGGCCGTGCTGCTGATCGTCGGCGGGGTGCTGGGGGCGCAAGGCGGGGCCAAGGTCGGCGTGGCGCTGCGCGGCGAATACGCCCGGCTGCTGTTGGGCCTGCTGGTGGTGTTGGTGGCGGCGCGGCTGGCGTGGGATTTGGTGGTTCCGCCCGCCGATCTTTACAATCTCGCCGTCGGCGTCAGCGTCGGGGGGACGGAATGAGCCGCGTTCGCCTGATTTTCGCCGTGGCGCTGTGGTGCGCGGGGGCGTTGGCGGCGTCGGCGCGTCCGGCGTCGGCGCAAGAGCTGATCGCCGATCTGTCCAGCCACCTGATCGCCATCACCACCATGTTCACTGGCGGCGAGGTGGTGCTGTTCGGCGCGGCGCAAGGGCCGGGAGAGGTGGCGGCGGTGGTGACGGGGCCGCGCGGTCCGGTCACCGTGCGGATGAAGGACCGCACCGCCGGTCTGTGGGTCAACCGTAAGAACGTCACCTATCCGGCGGCCCCCGGTTATTACGCCGTGGCGTCGAGCGCGCCGTTGGAGAAGCTCGCCCCCCGTTCGGTGCTCGACCGCCATGGGCTGGGGGTGACGCATATGCGGCTTGAGCCGGCGCGCGCTTTGCCGCCGGAGCAGGCCAAGGAGTTCCGCGCCGCCCTCATTCGCAACAAGGCGCGCCAGGGGCTCTATCAAACCGACGTCGCGCAGGTGCAGTTTCTCGGCGGCGGGTTGTTCCGCGTCAACATCCGCTTTCCCGCCGACGTTCCCACCGGACTCTACACGGTGGAGGTGTTTTTGGTGCAGGATGGCGAAGTGACCGGCGCGCAGACCACCCCGCTCACCGTCACCAAATCGGGCTTCAGCGCCGAAGTGTACGAGTTCGCCGTCGGCCAGCCGGAAATGTACGGCTTCGCCGCGGTGACGCTGGCGCTGGCCGCCGGCTGGCTGGCGGGACTGGCGTTCCGCGGCGCGTGACCTATCATGATGTGTAGGACCGGCTAACCGGCGGAGATAAGCATGCGGGAGGATAAATGAGCGACAGGGCCGACATTTCGCCGACCGTGGCCGCAGCTCAAGCCAGCGCGCCGCGCCCCGATACGGCCGGGCCGCGTAAAGTGCGCATTTTTTTGGTGGTGGTGGACGACAGCCAGGAGCTGAAAGTCGCGTTGCGCTACGCTTGTCTGCGCGCTCGCAAATCCGGCGGCCGGGTGGCGCTGCTTTACGTGATTGAGCCGGTGGCGATGGACAGCTTGATGTCGTTCGACCGGCTGTTGCGCGACGAACAGCGGGCGGAAGCCGAACAAAAGCTTCAGCGCCTCGCCCGTGAAGTGGTCGCCGCCGCCGGCGCGCCGCCGTGTCTGATTATTCGCGAAGGCAATCGCCGCGACGAGTTGCTGGCGCTGCTGGCGGAGGATGAGCAGATTTCCGTGCTGGTGCTCGGCGCCGGCGTCGGCAAAGAGGGGCCGGGGCCGCTGATCTCGTACCTCACCGGCCGGGCGTTGACCCGCCTGCATGTGCCCATGACCATCGTGCCGGGCGGCATGACCGACGCCGAGTTGGAGGCGATCACCTAACCCGCGGTCAGCCGTTTTCGGTGTGCGCCTTCCTTGCGCAAGTCTGCCTCGCACTTGCAACATTGTGCGACGGGTTGCCTTTTTTTGTGTCCGGTGCATCTTTCCGAGCAGGTTTGTCGCAGGGGACGTATTCAATGACAAAGCGGATGACGGCGGCCGCAGGTTTCGGCGCGGGCGCTCGGCGGGGCGCAGCGGTGTTTTTGCTGGCGCTGAGCGCCGTTTGCGCGGCTTTTGCGCCGGAAGCACAGGCGCAGGCGCCGCAAGGCGCGCCGCCGCCGGTCACGGTGGCTGAACCCTTGCGTAAGAATATTATCGAATACGACGAATTCACCGGCCAGTTTTCCGCCGTCGATTCGGTTGAAATTCGCGCGCGCGTGTCGGGCTACCTGGAATCGGTGCATTTCCGCGACGGCCAGATCGTCAACAAGGGCGATCTCTTGTTCGTCATCGACCCGCGGCCGTTCGAAGCGGCGGCGGCGTCCGCCCAGGCGGCGTTGGCCCAGGCCAATGCGAAGCTTGATCTCGCCGCCAAACAATTGAACCGCGCCTCCGAGCTGCGCCGGTCCGACGCCGTATCGGTCTCCACCCTCGACGAACGTCAGCAGGAAGTGAAGGTCGCCGCCGCCGGGGTCGAAGTCGCCAAAGCCCAAGTCCGCACCGCCCAACTCGACCTGGAGTACACCCGCATACTTGCGCCGATTCACGGCCGCATCTCCAAGCGCGAAGTCAGCGTCGGCAACCTGATTTCCGGCGGTTCGGGCAGCGGCACGACGCTGATGACCAACATCGTTTCGCTCACCCCGGTCAATTTCGACTTCGACATCAGCGAAGCGCAATATCTGCGCTATCAGCGCGCCACCGCTGAAGGCAAGCTCGGCTCGCAGCGGGAAGGCGGCGCGGCGGTGGACGGCCGGATGATCGACGAGACAAGCTGGACGCTGAAGGGCCGGCTCGACTTTCTCGACAACCGCGTCAACCGCGCCACCGGCACCATTCGCGTCCGCGCGGTGTTTGACAACGACAACCAGCAACTGACGCCGGGCCAGTTCGGCCGAGTGCGTCTGCCGGCCTCCCAGCCTTATGAAGCTTTGTTGCTGCCCGACGCCGCCATCGTTTCCGACCAAGCGGCGAAAATCGTCCTGACGGTCAAGGAAGACGGCACGGTGGCGCCCAAGCCGGTGCGGTTGGGGCCGCTGGAAGATGGCTTGCGCGTCATCGCCGGCGGCGTCGACCCCGCCGACAAGGTGGTGATTAACGGCATTTTCCGCGCTAGGCCCGGCGCTAAAGTGACGCCGGAACTCGGCAAGATCGAACCGCCCAAGCGGCGGTGAACCTGAACGTTGCGTAAAGTTTTTGATTGCCCACGTCATTCCGGCGCAGGCCGGAATCCAGCGAGAGCGGCGAAAGCCGCGATATGAGTGATATCGGCGCTACCGCGCCTTACGCTGGACACCGGCCTGCGCCGGTGTGACGAATGGAACGATGAATCAGAATCTTTTCGCCAAGATATGACGTGAAGGCCGCAGCCGTATTTGTGTCGGCGGTTGGAGCGACACCAGTAGTTTCCTTCTTTCTCGTCGGAGCGCGACGCCCGTGAAGATCAGTCACGTTTTCATCGACCGGCCGGTTACCGCCTGCGTGTTGTCGATTTTCATCACCCTGATCGGCGCCGCGGCTTACTTCGCCCTGCCGGTGGCGCAGTATCCTGAAATCGCGCCGCCGAATATTCAGGTCACCGCGTCCTATCCTGGGGCGTCGGCGGAAGTGGTGGCCAACACGGTGGCGGCGCCGCTGGAGCAGGAAATCAACGGCGTGGAGAACATGCTTTACATGTCCTCCCAATCCACCGCCGACGGTCGGATGACGCTGACCATCACCTTCCAGCTTGGCGCCGACCTTAACGCCGCCCAGGTGTTGGTGCAAAACCGCGTCGCACTGGCGGAGCCGCGCCTGCCGGAAGAGGTGCGCCGATCCGGCGTGACCGTGCGTAAAAATTCGCCCGACTTCCTGATGGTGATCCATCTGAACTCGCCGGACGGAACGCGCGATCAGCTTTACATGTCGAACTACGCCACCTTGCAGATCAAGGACGTGCTGGCCCGGCTGAAGGGCGTCGGCGACGTGCGCATCTTCGGCGCCCGCGACTACGCCATGCGCATTTGGCTCGATCCCGACAAGGTGGCGGCGCGCCTGCTGACCCCGGCCGAGGTGGTGGCGGCGTTGCGGGCGCAGAATGTCCAGGTCGCGTCCGGCGTCATCAACCAACCGCCGGTGCCGTTGCCGGGGGCGTTCCAGTTGAACGTCGAAACCTTGGGCCGTTTGTCGGACGAAAAAGAATTCGGCAATATCATCGTTAAGAACGACCCGGCCACCGGCGCGGTCACCCGGCTGCGCGACATCGCCCGCATTGATCTGGCGGCGCAGGACTACAGCTTGAACGCCTATCTCGACGACCGTCCGGCGGTGGCGATCGCGGTGTTCCAGGCGCCGGGCACCAACGCGCTGGCGACGGCTGAACTGGTGCAGAACACCATGCGGAACCTGTCGGCGAGCTTTCCCGCCGGCATGATCCATTCCATCGCCTACAACCCCACTGAGTTCATCGCCCAGTCGGTGCAGGAGGTCTACAAGACCATCATCGAAGCGGTGGTGCTGGTGGTGTTCGTCGTCATCCTGTTCTTGCAGACGTGGCGCGCCTCGATCATTCCCATCGTCGCCATTCCGGTGTCGTTGGTGGGCACCTTCGCCGTCTTGGCGGCGATGGGCTATTCTTTGAATAACCTGACGCTGTTCGGGCTGGTGCTGGCCATCGGCATCGTGGTCGACGACGCCATCGTGGTGGTGGAGAACGTCGAGCGCAATCTCCGGCTCGGCATGAAGCCGAAAGACGCGGCGCACCAGTCGATGGACGAGGTGGGCGGCGCGCTGATCGCCATTTCGCTGGTGCTGGTGGCGGTGTTCTTGCCGGCGGCCTTCGTTCCCGGCATTTCGGGCGCCTTCTTCCGCCAATTCGCCGTCACCATCGTCACGGCGACGGTGATTTCGCTGATCGTCTCGCTGACCCTCAGCCCGGCGCTGTGCGCGATTTTGTTCAAGCACGACCACGGCGAAGAAAAGGAAGGCTTGCTGGTCAAGCCGATTCACGCCTTTTTCCGGCTGTTCAACCGCGGCTTCGATGCGACGTCGAACGCTTACGGCGGCATGACCGGGCGATTAGTCCGCTTGCCGGTTTTGATGCTGCTGGTTTACGGCGGCTTGCTGGCGCTGACCTCGCACCAGTTCAAGGCGGCCCCCACCGGCTTCATTCCGGCGCAGGACCAGGGCTACCTTATCACCGTGGCGCAATTGCCGCCGGGGGCGTCGCTGGAGCGCACCGACGCGGTGGTGCGCGACGCGGTGCAGCGCTTGTTGAAAGTGCCGGGGGTCAATCACGTCGTGCCGTTCGCCGGGCTGGACGGCGCCACTTTCACCAACGCCCCCAACGCCGCGGCGGTGTTCGTCACCCTGGCGCCGTTTGAAGAACGCATTAAGCAGGGCCTGACCTCCGGCCGTATTCTGGGATTGTCGCAACAGGCGTTGGCCCCGATCAAAGAGGCGTTCATCATCGTCGTGCCGCCGCCGCCGGTGCGCGGCATCGGCAACGCCGGCGGCTTCAAGATGATGGTGCAGGACCAGCGCGGCCGCGGGCCGCAGGCGCTGGAGATGGCGACCGGCCAACTGGCCGCCGCCGCCGCGAAAGAGCCGGGGCTGGTCGGGCTGTTCTCGCTGTTCAACACCCGCACGCCCAAGGTCTTCGCCGACATCGACCGCCAGCGCGCCGAAATGCTGGGGGTGACGCCGGACAAGGTGTTCAACACGTTGGAAGTCTATTTGGGTTCAACCTTTGTCAACGAATTCAACCTGTTCGGCCGCACCTACCGGGTGACGGCGCAAGCCGACGGCTCTTTCCGTCAGGATGTCGAGTCGGTGGCCAATCTGAAAACCCGCAACAAAGACGGCCAGATGGTGCCGCTGGGTTCGGTGGCGTCGTTCCGCGACATCACCGGCCCCTATCGCGTCGCCCGCTACAACCTGTTCCCGGCGGCGGAACTGCAAGGCAACGTCGCGCCCGGCATATCTTCGGGCGCCGCCTTGCTGGCGATGGAGCGGCTAGCGGCGGAAAATCTGCCCGACGGCTTCAGCTATGAATGGACCGAGCTTTCGTATCAGGAGCGCCAGGCGGGCAATACCGGCATGCTGGTGTTCGGCGCCGCGGTGGTCTGCGTCTTCCTGCTGCTGGCGGCGCAGTATGAAAGCTGGTCGTTGCCGATTTCGGTGATTTTGATCGTGCCGATGTGTCTGCTGGCGGCGGTGACCGGCTTGCTGATCCGCGGGCTTCAGGTCGATATCCTGGCGCAGGTCGGCTTTATCGTGCTGATCGGTCTGGCGGCGAAAAACGCCATTTTGATTGTCGAGTTCGCCCGGCAGGCGGAGATAGAGGGCAAGACCCGGTTTGAAGCCGCGGTTTTCGCCGCCAAAACCCGTTTGCGGCCGATTTTGATGACCTCGTTCGCCTTTATTCTCGGCGTCGTGCCATTGATGATCGCGCAAGGCGCCGGCGCCGAAATGCGTCAGGTGCTGGGAACGGCGGTGTTTTACGGCATGCTGGGGGTGACGTTCTTCGGTCTGATCTTCACCCCGGTGTTCTACACCGTCATCCGGGGGATTTTTGGCGGCAAGCGTAAGGAGCCGCACCACGCCCACGCTTGATTTTTATCGCTTGTAGCGCTGATTGTTTGTGTAACGGTATGGAAACCCGCTCGCCGCGATGCTAGATTACGGAAGGTGACTGGCTAAAAGCGCGGCGACCGCGCGTGAAACGCGGCCGACCGCTTGTCGAATGAACGAACGAGCGGGAGGGTCTTATAATGGTGCAGCTTACCCACGATCATGACATGGCGCGGCCGATGGAGCATTGGCTGCCCTCAATCCGCAGCGTGCCGGGCGACCGGCCGTGGCTGTGGCTCAGCGCCGGTTGGCGCGACATGATGGCTTCGCCGGTGATTAGTTTCGGTTATGGCGCGCTGGCGGTGATTTCCAGCTTTGTGCTGTTGGCCGGGCTGGCGATGTACGAAATGCATTACCTGATTTTGCCGCTGGCTGGCGGCTTCATGCTGCTGGGGCCGGTGTTCGCGGTTGGGCTGTACGAGTCCAGCCGCATGCAGGAAAATCACCGCAAGCCGACCCTCGGCGGGGTGGTGTCGGCCTATCATCGCAACGGGGCGCAATTGGCGGCGATGGGCTTGGCGCTGATGATCGTGTTCTTCGCCTGGATACGGCTGGCGTTCTTGCTGTTCATGCTGTTCTTCTCGGAAGACCCGCCGGCTTTGAACATGCTGGTGGAAAAGATTTTCTTCTCCAGCGTCACTCCAGGCTTCCTGCTGGTCGGCACCGCGGTCGGCTTCGTGATGGCGGCGACGGTGTTCGCCATTTCGGTGGTGGCGATCCCGATGCTGTTGGACCGTCAAAGCGACGCTTTTTCCGCCATGGCGACCAGCATCAAAGCGTGTCGGGAAAACCCGCGCACCATGGCGATTTGGGCGGCGCTGATCGCCTTGTTCATGTCGGCGGGCATCGCCACTGGCTTCTTGGGTTTGCTGATCGCCTTTCCGCTGATCGGTCACGCTTCCTGGCACGCCTATCGCGATATCGTCGATCGCGACGGCATGACCGGAAGGGAGTGATCCTCACCATCTTTGCGGCGTGACGGAACGGCCCCCGGATCTTTGGTCCGGGGGCTTTCTTTTTCGTCAGCGACCACCAAGACTCTTGAAGCGCTTGAAATCGGAGCCTCGCCGCCATGACACCGCTTAAAGCCGCGCTGCTGATCGCCGTCTTGGCCACGACCAGCGCAAGCGCCGCCGCCGCCCAGCCGGAACGGCTGAAGCTCAGTTACGCGCTTTACGTCGGCGGACTTTCGGCCTTGGATGGCGCGGTGGAGCTGGCGTCGCGCCCCGGCGGCTACGAGGTCAATCTGACGGCGGAAACCAAGGGGCTGATCGGCTGGCTGACCGAATGGCGCACCCGCTCCGTCAGCCGCGGCGCGTGGCGCGGCGGTGAAGCGGCGACGCAAGAGCATGAGTCGCAAAACCTGTGGCGCGGCCAGACGCGCAGCGTCAGCTTGCGTTACGACGCCGCGAGAGCCGCGTCGGTGACGGCTGTGCCCGATACGGCGGCCGACGACCGCGACCCGATCCCGCCGGAAATGCTGCGAGCGACGCTTGATCCTTTGTCGGGCTTTCTGGTGGTGATGGAAGCGCTGCGCCGCGGCGAAGGCTGCGGGCGCACCATCGCCGCCTTTGACGGGCGGCGGCGGTTCGACATGCGTTTTCGTGATTTGGGGCCGGAGACGCTGCCCCCCGGCGGTTACTCGTCGTTTGACGGCACGGCGCGGCGTTGCGCCGTCGAATACGTCGCCATCGCCGGCTACAAGCGCAGTCCTGAACGCAATATGTTCTGGCGCAACAGCGGCGGCGAACGGCCGCCGGTGCAGGTGTGGTTCGCCGAAGTCGCCCCCGGTGCGCCGCCCGCCCCGGTGCGGATGGAGGCGGAAACGCCGTTAGATCGGAAGAGCGTCGTGTAGGGAAAGAGTGTAGATCTCGGTGG